>JBPXJX010000829.1:0-2519 GCA_051715525.1 Bacteroidales bacterium | reverse complement strand
TATCGGCCGATTGTTTTGCAAAAGAGATAGCTCTCCCACAGGTTGAACGTGGTGACATCTTAGCAATACTTTCGTGCGGTGCTTACGGCGAAGTTATGAGCTCGCGATATAACATGCGAGAAATTCCTTATGCCGTTTACTCAGAAGATAAACTTGAACCAGTATTCTCATCAGTAAGAGATTAATTTTACAATCTAGAAATCATGAAAATTAGCATAAACAAAGTTAATGGAACATTTATAGCGAGTATTGATAGCAACGAAGTCATTATTAATAATGTCCAAGATGCTTTAGACCTTATGGCAGATTGTGGCTATAAAGGTTCGAGGAAAATCATTATTCATTCAAAAAACATTATCCCCGATTTCTTTGATCTTAAAACTCGAATAGCTGGTGATATTCTGCAAAAGTTCTCGAATTACAACGTGGATTTGGCAATTATTGGTGATTTCTCGAATCCGACAAGTAAAAGTTTACGGGATTTTATTTATGAAAGCAACAAAAAAGGACGAATTAACTTTGTTGAATCACTAGCTGAAGCTGAACAAAGGTTAGCAATGCATTAAAAATTAGAAATATTAGTTTAGTAGTAGTTACAAAAGAAAACCACGCTAGATTCAAAATAACAATTGAAATTCTAGCGTGGTTATTATATTAAAGATCAATACCCTAAAGTTTTTCCTTTTTTAATTGCTGGAATTCCCTGTTTTAGCCATTCTGGCTGTGGAGTATCTTTCAAGTAATAATCAAAAAACTGCATCATCCTGATAGTCCAATCGATACGATTTGCCCGACGCACCAAGTTATGAGGTTCATCGTTATAGTTCACCATCCAAACGGGCTTACCAAGTCTTCGCAAAGCGAGAAAATACTCAATTCCCTGATACCAAGGAACAGCACCATCTGCATCGTCGTGTCTGATTAATAAAGGTGTATTAACCCTTGGAGCATAAAAAAGCGGTGAGTTTTCGATATAGCTTAATGGTCTCTCCCAAAGAGTTCCTCCTATCCTACTCTGCTGATGTTCATACTGAAACATCCTCGAAATTCCAGACTCCCAGCGTATACCTCCATAAGCACTTGTCATATTCGAAACGGGTGCACCAGCAGATGCCGCTTTAAATAAATCGGTTTGAGTTACCAAATAAGCAATTTGGTAACCTCCCCAACTCTGCCCTTGAACTCCAATTCTATCTTTATCAATAAAACCTTTATTTATCAAAGCCATTGTACCACTGATAACAGCATCATAAGCACTTTTACCCGGCAACCCAATGCGATACTTAATATCGGGGAAGAAAACAACATAATCATTACTAGTATAAAGAGTTGGACAAATAACCGAACGACCCGGTTTTGGTTCAAAGTGAGTGTACAAATTATCCGAATGGGTCTCGTAGAAATAAACCATCATTGGATATTTCTTATTTGGATCGAAGTTATCAGGTTTATAAAGGATTCCAACAACGCTATCGCGATTAAAATCAACCCATTTAACCAACTCGGCTGTGCCCCATTTATAGTTCTCCATCTGAGGGTTTGCTATCGACACTTTTTGAGCGTTTGAGAAGGTTAAATCACTTGTCCACAAATCGCGATACTCGCGATACGACTCTTTTTGCCATATAATCTGATTGGAATTCCGAGCTTTGCCAATTAAGTTAAAGTCAAATTCATTTAAAAGCAAACTTGTTACAGAACCTGGCTTAGAAAATGAAATACTACTAAAGCCACTTTGTTTATTATTCTCGTTGAATATCGTTAAAATTTCATTATTTAAGATACTTATATAAAATGCTTCTTGATCTAATTTTTGATAGCGATAAACAAGTTTTTTTTCACGACCATTAGTTGCTCTTATAGGCTTTGATTTACCAGTTGGATCAAGAATCCAAATGTCATACTTATCATAAACCACAAATCCTTTATCGCCATCAAGCCAACCTGCAAATCCGTATGGATTTGGTAAACTTGGAGTATCATTCTCTTCGTCAAAGAAGTTTACTTTCAAACCAGAAGTTAAGCAAGTTGACTTACCTTCTTTAACAGAGTATAAATACCAAGCGTTATCTTTAGGTTGGTAATATGCAATAAAGTTTGATGAAGGCGACATTGATACTCTAAATGGAACAGCCTCGAGCACTAATTTTTTCTGTCCTGTTTTAAGATCAATAATGTAATAATCGTTATTTCCTGATGCATCCCACGATTCAGAATATTGATAAGGAATATCGCTAACACCTAGAGCATAAGGAGCATCACCTTTCATGGTAAGTCGAATATCAGGTAAAGTTTTATCTGCAAGTTGAATGAACTTCTTATCTATGATACTATACACTGCAAGGTATGAACGTTTTAATTCCTCTTTAAGGCTAAATTTCTGCTGTGTCTGCAATAGTGTATCGGTCCAACTCCATAAATCGAGAATTACTTTTTCATCATCAGTTAAAGTATCTTTTGGTTCCTCAAGCGGCTTGGGCATTGTTGTGAAAAGTAAACGATTTCCTTGTTTCGAGAAA
>JBPXJX010000828.1:0-5822 GCA_051715525.1 Bacteroidales bacterium | reverse complement strand
CAAGAATATCAATGTTGATGAGCTTCGCATGAAAGTGGGGATGGTTTTCCAAAAGCCAAATCCTTTCCCAAAAAGCATTTTCGAGAATGTGGCTTACGGTTTAAGGGTGAATGGCGAAAAGAACAAATCCTTTATCGAGGATAAAGTTGTTGAATCGCTTAAGCAATCGGCACTTTGGAACGAAGTGTCGGATAAACTTAACAAATCGGCCTTTGAACTATCGGGCGGACAACAGCAACGCCTTTGCATTGCGCGTGCGTTAGCAATTTCACCTTCGGTGATTTTGATGGATGAACCTGCATCAGCACTCGACCCAATTTCAACCACAAAAATTGAGGATTTAATTCACGAGCTGAAGAAAGAGTACACCATTGTAATAGTTACCCACAATATGCAGCAAGCATCGAGGGTAAGCGATTATACAGCGTTCTTCTACCTTGGGGAGTTGGTTGAATACGGAACAACCATCGATATTTTTACAAAACCTCAACTTAAACATACCGAGAATTATATTACAGGTAGGTTTGGATAAATAATTACATAAAAAGTTAAAGGTTAAACCTAAATATCTACTATATCCAAATAGTAAATAACTTTGAACACTCAATACAATTTAAATTAAGGAAAAATGACACACCTAGATACTGAACTCGTAAAGCTGAAAAGACAACTATTTGAAATGTGGTCGTTAGTGATTTCGCAGGTTGAAACATCGCGCGAAGCGCTTATGAACTTCGATAAAGGAGCTGCCGCCGAAATTGCTTTCAAAGAGAAAATGGTTGATACTTTTGAACTGAAGATTGACCGTGATTGTGAGAATATTATCGCACTAAACACTCCTGTTGCATCAGACCTAAGATTAACCCTTGCTATTCTTAAGATAAATACTGACCTAGAGCGCATTGGTGATTTTGCCCGAGGCATTGCTAAATTCGTTAAAAAATGTCCAAAAACCAGCATTAATCCTGAGTTATTGGCTGTTTGCCAATTTGATGATCTGATCAAGAATGCCATCGAAATGCTTACCGATGCTAAGAAGGCCCTTGAAAACGAGAACTCAAGGTTGGCAGTTAGCATATTCTCTCACGACGATTTTTTGGATGATGTACATAGGCACTCCAACAAAATAATTGCTGATTATATCCGCAAACACCCCGATGAGATTGAAGAAGCACTCAATATGCACAGCATTATTCGTAAAGTTGAACGAATTGGCGACCATTGCAGCAATATTGCAGAAGAAATTATCTTTTATACCGAGGCTAAAGTATTAAAACACAGCACTAATAAGAATATAGAGAAAGAGAAATAGTCAACTATTAAACAAGGATTGCCTAGTTGTTTTGTTTCATTTCATGTTTATATGTACTTTTATCACCTCATAATGAAATGTAACATGCAATGGCTGGATTAATCAATCTTAAAGACGAAAAAAGCAGGGTTGCCTTTTACTCTGTTCTTGCTGCAATTCTGCTAACCACCTTTAAAATTGTTGTTGGTATTGCAACCAATAGTTTGGGTATCCTCTCCGAAGCCCTTCACTCGGGGCTTGATTTGGTTGCTGCTGTAATTACCCTTTTTGCTGTTAAGGCTGCTGATAAACCAGCTGACAAAGATCATAATTACGGACATGGTAAGGTTGAGAATCTTTCGGCACTAGCCGAAACTTTATTGCTTTTCATCACTTGTTTCTGGATTATTTACGAAGCAGTTAACCGGCTTGTCACTGGCAAAACCGACATTCAGGTAACCTTCTGGAGTTTCCTAGTTGTAATCGTTTCCATTATAATTGATTTCTCACGCTCAAGATCCCTTGCAAGGGTTGCTAAAAAGCATAACAGTCAAGCTTTGGAAGCAGATGCGCTACATTTCTCAACCGACATTTGGAGTTCGGGAGTTGTTTTAATTGGATTAATTTTTGCCAGCTTCGGTTTCTTCTTTGCCGACCCAATTGCTGCTCTTGTAGTAGCCTTAATCGTAATTTATGTTTCTTATAGACTAGGTAAAAAGGCTATTGATGCGTTGCTTGACAGAAGCCCCGAGGAGAGCGTTGCTAAAATTGAAACTGTGCTTGAAGCTGCTAAAGGTATTACCCGTTACCACGATTTAAGGGTGCGCACCATGGGAGCCGAAACGCTAGTTGAGATGAACATCCATGTTACCCCGGGCATAACTATTGAAGCTGCTCACAAAATATCGCACGATGTTGAGCATGAAATTATGAGCGTTATTGAGCGCTGCGAGGTGCATATCCACATTGAACCGGAGGAAGTAGAATAATTTCTGTTTCAGCAATATTTTAGTAGTCAGAACATTATATCTCTAAGTTTGTTCTGAATTTATAACTTGGAATAAAACCTTACCTTTATCCCCTCGTAGAAGTTAAAAGTTACCCTTTTAATTTGATGTAATTAATTCAAATATAATATGTTGATTAGCAGAGACGATTTAAATAAGACTGCAATTATTTTAAAGGATGTAAAGATCTCTTACAACGATCTATATATCAATATTAATCGGTATGCAAATTTATTTAACGATAAGCATTACAATAAAATCGCCATTTTCTCCGAAAATCGACTAGAGTGGATTTACGCATTTTACGCTGGTTGTCAGAATAAATGTATTGTTGTTCCTGTTGATTTTGGAGCATCTGCCGATGATGTAACCTTCATCCTTAATGACTGCAAACCTGAGCTGATTTTTACTAGCCAAGGACAAAAAGCAGAGCTTCAAAGAATTATTAAAGGGTTAGATTATACTCCCGAAACTATCTGTTTTGGTGAGTTTGAAATCCCTCAGTACAACGAAAATACTGGTTCAATTGAACCAAATGATGTTGAAGATACTGCAGTTATAATTTATACCTCTGGTACGACAGGAAGCCCAAAGGGCGTAATGCTATCATACCGAAATTTAATTGCTAATATAAATGGCGTTTCCAAAGAAGTAGTGATTTTTACACCCGAACGCCAGGTGTTAATGCTGCTTCCAATGCATCATATCTTCCCGCTCGCAGGGTCGTTGATGGCTCCACTTATGGTTGGTGGAACAATTGTGATGTCGCCCTCGATGCAATCGTCAGATTTGCTCGAAACCCTCAAGAATAATGAGGTTGCAATTCTAATTGGTGTTCCAAGATTCTACGAGCTATTGTATAAAGGTATTAAAAGCAAGATTGATGCAAGTTTTGCGGCTCGCACCCTTTTTAAAATTGTGAAACTCACTGGTAGCAAATCGCTTGGACGTAAGATTTTTGCTAAAGTACATAAGGGCTTTGGAGGGAAATTAGAGTTTTTGGTTTCGGGAGGCGCTGCGCTAAGCAAAGAGGTTGGCGGATTTTTTCAAACCCTTGGGTTTGAAGTACTCGAAGGATTTGGGATGACTGAAGCCGCTCCAATGATAACATTTACCAGACCAGGGAGAGTTCTTATTGGTTCCCCAGGACACCCACTGCCCGGTTTAGATCTTGAGATTCGTGATGGCGAAATTGTAGCCAAAGGCCCTAATATTATGAAGGGTTACTACAATCGCCCTGAGGAAACCGCCGAAGTTCTTAGAGATGGTTGGCTATATACTGGCGACCTAGGACGCATCAATAAAAAAGGGTATCTATTTATTACAGGACGTAGGAAGGAGATTATCGTTCTTTCTAACGGTAAAAATATTAATCCTGTTGAAATAGAAACCAAACTCGAAAAGTCTTTTGCATGTATTAAAGAGGTTGGCGTTTATCCTCAAAACGATACGCTACACGCATTAATCTATCCTGATTTTAATGTATTATCCGATTTAGGTGTAAAGGAACCTGAGCAGTATTTCAGAGAAATCGTCCTTACCGAATATAACAAAGAGGCCAGCTCTTACAAGCGAATTATGCACTTTACACTTGTCAAGGAAGACCTTCCACGTACACGTTTGGGTAAGTTGCAACGTTTTAAACTCGAGGAAATATCAACAAAACCTAAAAAGAAGAAGGGAAAGGTTGAACATCCTGATAACGAAGAGTATCGCGATGTTCGATCATTTATTGAGAAGCAGGTAGATATGGAGATATCGCCTGATGATCACATTGAGTTTGATATTGCGCTCGATTCGCTTGGCCGTTTATCGCTTATCGATTACATCGAAACCCGCTTCGGGTTAAAGTTCGACAACGAAAAACTTGTTAAGTTCCCATCAATAAAGGCAATGGTGGAGCATATCCGCGAGCATAAAATTTGGCATAAGAACGAAGGCACAAACTGGACCGAGCTGCTCAAACAAAAAGTCCATGTTAAGCTTCCAAAAACATGGCCGACACAAAATATCATAAAGCATTTTGCTAAAGGTATTTTCAAACTTTATTTCCGCTTTAAAGGCGAGGGAGAACATAATATTCCCGATGGTCCATGTATCATTGCACCTAACCATCAAAGTTTCTTAGATGGGCTTTTTGTTGCGTCATTTATTAAGCGTAAAACATTTAAAATGACCTACTTCTATGCTAAGAAGAAGCACGTTAAGGGTTGGTTCCTACGGTTTATGGCTAGTCGCAATAACGTTATCGTAATGGATATCAACAACGACCTGAAGGAATCAATACAAAAACTAGCAGAAGTACTGAAAAGTGGAAAGAAAGTTATCCTTTTCCCAGAAGGAACACGAACTAAGACAGGAAAAGTTGGAGAGTTCAAGAAAACCTTTGCCATTCTTAGCCGTGAACTTAACGTCCCCATTGTGCCTGTGGCCATTGCTGGAGCATACAAAGCTTTTCCTCGAGGCTCAAAAGTTCCTAAGATTGGAACGCGGATTCAGGTTAATTTTCTTGAACCTATCTATCCCGAGCAATTTGATGCTGATGCTCTTGCTGATAGAGTAAAAACGCTAATAGAAGAGAAAGTTAAATAGATACTTTAAAAAAAAGCCTCGATAATACGAGGCTTTTTTCTATTTCACTGTCGATCCGTTCTCAACCTTTTCGCCAGGTTGTACAAACCGAAGTTTGCCATCAATATCCTCGGCCATTAGAATCATACCGTGCGATTCGATGCCTTTTATTTTCCGTGGTTCTAGATTTACTAGAATTGAAACTTGCTTTCCAACAATCTCCTCGGGAGTAAAATGCTCGGCAATGCCCGAAACTACTGTCCGTTTATCGATACCAGTATCGATTAAAAGCTTCATTAATTTCTGAGTTTTTGGTACTCGCTCAGCCTCTAAAATTGTACCTATACGGATATCCATTTTCGAGAACTCATCGTAGGTAATATTTCCTTTCAGCGGTTCAACCTTTGCGTTTGCCTTTTCGTTAGCGGCTTTTGTTGCCTGAAGTTTGGCTAGCTGAGCATCAATAACATCATCTTCAATCTTATCAAATAGCAACTCAGGCTGATTTAGCTGATGCCCAACTGCAAGAATATCGGATGCTCCTGCCCTATTCCAATCGCAATCATTAAGGTTAATCATCTTCCTCAACTTTTCAGCAGAGAATGGTAAGAATGGTTGAAGAAGAATTGATAGGTTTGCAGTTATCTGTAATGATATATTTAAAATTGTTGCAACTCGCTCGGGTTGATCTTTAAACAACTTCCAAGGCTCGGTATCGGCAAGATACTTATTGCCCAAACGGGCAAGATTCATCGCCTCTTTAAGCGCATCTCTAAAACGGAAACTTTCGAGGTTTTGCTCAATCGCCTCTTTAATCTTTGGAATCTCGGCAAGGGTCTCCTTATCAAAGTCAGTTAATGCATTACAACCAGGGATTTTACCCTCATAATATTTTTGAGTAAGAACCATTGCTCGGTTAACAAAGTTACCGAGAATAGCAACTAGCTCGCTAT
>JBPXJX010000827.1:0-8251 GCA_051715525.1 Bacteroidales bacterium | reverse complement strand
TATAGCAACTGAGCTAAGCAACTATGCAGGATTAAAACTTATTGAGGTGAAACTGATGAAAAACCTTGCCAACGTGCTACTACGCTTAGGGGAGAAATCAAAATCTGCCGAATGCAATAGTTTTGCCGAACAACTTATTTATAAAACGAACTTCGATTACGAGCAGTTTTAACCTCGAGCAATATGGTATTTTGTAAGAGATTCAATTGGAAATTGCGAAAAACCTTTTATTTCAAACCCTTTATCATGTGCAACCTTTGCCAAAGCATCTTTGAATACTGAGCCAATAGAGCCAACAACTCCTAAGCCATAGCTATTTAGCTCGGGAATAACCTTTAAGTGCTTTTCATAAAGTGCCACAAATGCATTGTAAACGAGTTGCTGCATAAAAAGTTCATTGATATTCTCATTTACAAATGGAACAAACGAAGCTAGATAGGCTGATGGCTTTGGTTGTGTATATACTTTATCTAAAACTACACTAAGGTTGATGTTGTGCTGTGAATTAAGTTTTTCGGACAATGATTTGGGCATTAGGCCATAAAAATAAGACTGCAACAACTGTTTCCCAATAAAAGCCCCGCTTCCCTCGTCGCCTAAAACAAAGCCCAATGAGGGTGTTCTGTGGATAATATTTTTGCTATCGTAGTAAGCAATATTCGATCCTGTTCCTAATATTGCTATAACCCCTTTCCCATCACCAAAAAGAGAGCGAGCAGCTCCAAGTAAATCAGAATATGCTCTTACATCGGCATTTTTAAAAATTGCTTTTAATGCCTGTTGTGCCTTTAAACCTTTCTCCTCGCCAGCACAACCTGAACCGTAAAAGAACAATTGCGACACATTTGAAATATCAATATTTTTAGGAAACGCCTCCTCTAAGGCAACTCTGTAATCCTCATCAGAGCAAAAGAAAGGGCTTAGCCCTTTTGTTTCGAATGAAACGATACTATTCTCGTTAAGAGCTAATCTCCAATCAGTTTTAGTCAATCCACTATCGGCTATAAGAATCATATTATCTGCTTTTAATAATCACTATTGTTACTTAACAATTTTCCTAACCCTTTTTAAATCTAATAAATTCATTGGGTTGCTACACATCCCCTCAATATCGTTACTTACAAAACGCTTAACTTTATCGTAAAACAAAGGGATGACAATAGCCCTAGAAACAACTATTGAGTCCATTTTTTGATAATACCTCATTCGCTTTTCTGCTAAGGGCTCAGACAATGAACGATAATACAGCTCATCATACCCTACATCCTTAAAGTGGGTGTAATTGGGCCCAGAAGGGCTAAGGTTTTGGCTATTAAAAAGGGCTAGATAATTCTCCGGATCAGCATAATCAGCAACCCAAGAAGCTCTAAAAAATGATAATTTCGAATTAGCTAGCATTTCGCGATAAGCTGCTCCAGGATATACATCAACGTTAATGTCAAATCCAAGTTCGTTTAACTGGTGCTGAATGAATTCGCAGATATCGGCATAATCATCCGTTGTGGCCAAAGAAAAAGATGGTACAGGATTAGATGGGGAATAACCCTCATGCCTTAACAGCTCCTGCGAGTAAGAGGGGTTGTATTCGAAACCTTTTTGAATTCCAGCATATTCGGGCATGCCACTAGGCACAAACCCTTTAAACGCTGGATATGCCAAATTGCTCCGAAGAAAAGTTATGAGTTTTGCCCTATCAATACCAAAGCCAATCGCTTTACGAATATTTGGAATTAGCAAAGGATTCATTTTATCTTTAAAAAGGCTAGGCTCTACAAGAATTCCTAAATATTCAGTATTAAGATAAGGGCCAGTAATCATCTTTATACGTCCATTATATTTTTGGTTTAAGTTGCCTGTTCGGGTTAAAAGTTCATCCTTCGAGGCCGAATTTACATCTGAAATAAAATCGATTTTACCCTTTATAAACTCCAAAAACTCGGACTGCTTATCCGCAATAAAGCTAATACTAACCGATTCAAGATATGGAAGTTTATTACCTTTATCATCATATTCGAAATAGTTAATATTTCGCCTAAAAATTAACTTTTCTCCCTCCTTCCAATACTTTAAATAAAAGGGCCCTGTTCCAACAGGATGACTCCTAAAGTCTTTGCCATATTTTTCAACTGCTTCGTGTGGAACAACATAGCAGTATGGCATCGATAGCATTCCTAAAAAGGCAGGAAATGGATACTTAAGGTTGATTTGAAAAACAGAATCATTCAAAGCAATGCATCCATTCTGTGTGTTATCTTTACTTTTGTCGAGGCAAGCTAAAACCCATGCACCAGGCGATGCAACCTCGGGGTTCAGAATACGGTTAAAACTATATACAAAATCTGAAGCCATAACCTTACGTCCTACATTATTAGGAAACACTTCCGATTTATGAAAGAAAACATCTGTTCGAAGGTAAAAAGTGTAGGTTTTCCTATCATCAGAAATGGTCCAATATTTAGCCACACAGGGTTTAACCCTTAAAGAATCATCAAGTTGAATTAATCCGTTATATAGTTGATGTGTAGGCCAAATCAAAGGAAGGTTACGTGCAAAAGCTGGATCGAGGGTTGTAATACTTTTGCTTTCATTATAGCGAAAAATCTGCAACTTTTGGGAATTGTATTGATAATCGCCACAAGCATTTAATACGAAAATAGCAATAATAAAGATTGAAGATACTCTCATCAAAAAATATAATAAGAAGCAAAAGTATCTAAATTTTGATGAGAATTTATGATTTATAGGATAGAAAAACAAAAACGGGATTTTTCAATCCCGTTTTTACACCCTAAAAATTAACCTAAAAAACAAAATCATAACCAACTATTAACCCTAAAACCTAAATCTATGAAGTTGCTTTCAATTACCTTAACGCAAAAGTACAGCTATTGTTTCAATGAAAACGAAAATTTAACGATGATTAACATCACCTAATAACAAATAAATCAAACACTTGAATTCATTGATCTCAGCAATAAAAACTACATGTAAAGGCTTTAAAAATCAGATGCAAAATATTGAATAATTCGTGTTATTGCAGCCAAATGTGAATTGGGCTTTAAGGTGGGCAATTTGGCTAGCCGATTTCGAGCAAAATTTATTTTCTCGACCGTTATTTCAATGTCAGATACTCCATAATAAAATAAAAATGCGTAAACAGATTTCAAGGATGAACTTTTAACCCTTACAGTTTTAGCCGAATGTCTACTAGGATGAATATGAACATACCTACTAGACTGACCTAGTCTCAATGTCCAGCTTGAGCCATCGGAGATGGAAACACAACGAAAATCGGCACCTTCACTCGACAACCAGTTTAAATAATCAGCTTGAGTTACTACTATATTCTTATCGAGAATCGATAATATTTCGTCAGCAATATTAATTGGTGTTAGGTTTCCAATGTAAAAATCAAGCTGCGAATCGCCAATAAAAAGAACAATCTCACGGATAAATGAATCACTTTTAGTATGGTTAGTTTGATTTTGAAGAAAACTCTTCACATAGCCAAGATGATGCTTCCAGCTGTTGAAGGCAATTGGGTTAGGCAAATCGCGATTAAGCGAACCGGTATCATTGATATTATCTTGCATGGCTAATCTTTTCACTAATAAAATCTACAATTTCAACGACCTGTTCAGGGCTATACCATGTAATCTGCTTATCGCGCGCCCACCACGTTAACTGCCGTTTAGCATACCTCCGCGAATTACGCTTAATCAATTCAACAGCCTCTTCTAGGGATTGTTTCCCTTCAAGATAATCAAACAGCTCTTTGTAACCAACCGTATTTAATGAGTTTAGGTGCTTATACTCGTACAAGCCTTTAGCTTCGTTTAGCAAACCCTCCTGCATCATGATGTCGACCCGAGAGTTAATTCGATGATATAGCTCTTCGCGCGGTCTGTTCAACCCTACTTTTATAGGTATAAATGGACGCTTTTTAGCAGGTTTTGTATGAAACGAAGAGAAAGGCATACCCGTTTGCAAGCAAACCTCAACTGCTTTTAACACTCGTTGGGTGTTTTTTTTATCGACCTGATTGTAATATTCAGGATCAAGCTCCTGAAGTTGTTTAAGCAAGCTCTCAATCCCCTCAACCTCTAATCTTAAATAAAGTTCAGCGCGAAGGTTTGAATCGGGCGGAGGGAAATCATCAATACCTTTGCAAACTGCATCGATATAAAGTCCCGAACCGCCAACAAGCATTGCCGACTGGTGTGATATGAAAATTTCATCCAGGAGATTTAATGCATCTAGCTCAAATCGGCCACAGCTATATCTGTCGGCAATTGATTTATTACCAATGAAATAGTGAGGGGCTAAGTCGAGGATCTCTTGGTTTGGCGTTGCAGTACCAATCCTCATTTCGCGATAAAACTGTCGAGAATCGGATGATAGAATAGGCGCATTAAATCGATGCGAAAGTGTTACGCTAAGTTCAGTTTTTCCAACTCCTGTTGGACCTAAAAGTACAATGAGGTATTTAGGAGTAGTTGACATTATCTTTAAACAATAATTAATGTATTAAGAATCTACTCATCTCCATCGTAACCCTCACCTAAATCGAATTCATCTGATTGATATTCATCAAAAATATCATCGTCAGAATCATCAAAATCATTATCAGGCATTGGCATATTGCTAACACCAAAATCATCCACAACAGGTGGTTCGCCTACAGATGCAGAGCAAATTGGATATTTAACTGAACTTTTGGGTGGAAAAATATCAAGCAACTCGATAAAGAAAAGGTTGTCATTAAAAATATCGAAAACATATAAAAGTCTATCCTTACGCTGTTTTAACAAATCTTTAATTCGAACTGAATCCATTGGGATTGCAGCTGGTCCTCCATCGTTTTCCATATCGATAAGGGTTAACTCTAACCCTTTATTCCAACTCTCATCGGCAACAAAAAAAGAGGTTATTTGGTTTTTATCGTAACTTAAATCACTTTGAATCAACTTATGAAAGTCGAGGAAATTCTGGTTTGAATCAATTTCGTAATCACGTAAAAAGGCGTTCTCATCGCCTGCTAGCATTCTAAACTTGTATATCATAGAAAGAATTTGATTTTTGGTAAAAGTATCTACTATTTACAAGGTTCACAATTTTGATAAAAATTCTAAAGTATCAATTCCATCGGCGAACTCATCGATTCCCGGATTTTGTGAAGTTCCAAATGGAATAGCGTTGGGTACAATGCTTACATCTCCAACAATACATTGAAGTTCATTAGCATGTTGATTAACAAATTCAACTACCGATTTTATATTATCATACTCTTTATAATGAACTACACCTACGGTTGAGCCAATAGACTCATTTTCCTTCAAAAGCATGAAGTCGGTATCAATATGGTCAATTAAGTTCATCAAGTTCATGGTCTTCTGAAACTCGTAATTGTTCATGTACTTATTATGAGTATCGAGATTTTGCCAAATTTTAAATGCTTTTAATAATGGCTTGAAGTTATAATCCTTAGGAACTAAAAGCATCGAAACGTTACGACAACCTAAACCAAAGTAATAGAATATATCATCGCTAAGACGAGTTAAATCTTCTTCGGATTCGTTACCACTAAGAACTGCAATGCTACTACGGTGTTTACGAATAATGGTGGGGTAATTTTTAAAATAGTAGTCGAAGTATCGAGAGGAGTTATCGCTACCAGTAGCAATTACTGCATCAAAACCATGTAGTGTAACTTCAGATAATTCGATCAACCCTTTAAATTCGGGTTCAACTTCAATTAGCAAATCTATAACTGCAGCAATAAGGTGCCCATCTTTCGATGACACTTTACCTAAAAAGCGATGTCCTGCTAAAAGAACACACAACAAGTCGTGAAAGCCAGCAAATGGGATATTTCCGGCCATGATAACAACAACTTTCTTTGAATCGGCTGGAGAAAAGTAACCTTCTGGGTATTTAGCAATAAAATTGGTAAGCGATTCGCGTGTCAGCCATAGCTTAGCAATGGATTCGATTGCATAATAAACATTTTCAGAGGTAAACCAGGGATTTTGGGCGTTTGCATCTTTAACTACCTTATAAAACTTTGATGTGCTATTACTAGCTGAATCTGAAAGCATCCTCTCCCCAAGCTGAACAAATGCATCGATACGCTTTTCTATATTCATACTTCATTATTTAAAAACCAACACTATTGATTAAGTCATATATTCCCAATGAATGCAACCAAATGTTACGCTTGAAACGTAACATTTATGTCTATTCCATATCAAGCATAATATCGATTAGCCTTTTTTTATTTTGCAATTAAATGAATATGCTTAGCTAAACAATAACGTTTATTATATGGTAATTATACAAAAAGGTTAGCAAATTTTCGAGAATAAATTGTGCTTTTTACATTACAGTTAACATATTTTAAACAAATAAAACGCCACATGCACTATTTATTATTTTTTAGCTTAATGATTGCCAAAGTTCTACTAACTTTGAATCGTTAGCTTATATATTTAACCTTTAGTAATTATTGATAAAATTTAATAAAAAATTCACAGAATTTATACTATATATAATTGATTATATTGTTATTAAATAAACTCTAAAAAAAAATGAAAAGAGGTGCACTCATTAAAGAGAATATAAAAATCTCATTCAATGCCATTCGAACAAATAAGCTACGCTCGATACTTACCATATTTATTATTGCCCTAGGCATAATGGCTTTAGTAGGGATATTAACCGCAATAGACTCCATTAAAAATAGTATTAGCAATGAGTTCTCAAGCATGGGAGCCAATACATTTAGCATAGCAAGTAGAGGTATGCGGGTAAATATAGCAGGAAAGCGCTATAAGACAAAAAATCATACATATATCAATATGCGGCAAGCAATTGAGTTTAAAGAAAATTTTAAGTTTCCTTCAGTTGTTGCAATATCGGTTTATGCATCAGGCACTAGCACAATTAAATATAAATCTAAAAAAACCAATCCCAACATTTCAGTTTATGGTATTGATGATGATTACCTAACTACCGGAGGGATTGAAATTGCTAATGGTAGAAACTTCTCACCACATGAGATTGATGCTGGCAGAGCAGTGGCATTAATTGGTCACGAGGTTGCTAAAAAGATATTTGAAAAAGGGGAAGATCCAATTGATAAGTTTATTAGCGTTGGTGGAGGGAAATACAGAGTAATTGGATTATTGAAATCAAAAGGTTCAGGTTTCAATGGTGGCCCTGATCAATCCGTTTTTTTGCCTTACGGAAATGTGTCGATCTATTTCTCTCGACCAAATATGGAGTATAATATAAGTGTTAAACCCAACGACCCAAAACTCTTAGAGTATGCTGTAAGTGAGGCTGAAGGTGTTTTTAGAATAGTTAGAAACCTAAAAGCAACAGACGAGTCGGACTTTAATATCGAAAAAAGCGATAGTTTGGCACAACTCCTTTTAGAAAACTTAAAATATGTAACCTGGGCTGCAACAATCATTGGGATCATCACCCTACTTGGCGCCGCTGTGGGCTTAATGAATATTATGCTTGTTGCTGTTGCTGAAAGAACGCGCGAAATTGGTACTCGTAAGGCAATTGGTGCCAAATCGGCAACCATAAAACAACAATTCCTTTTCGAAGCGATTATTGTATGCCAACTTGGTGGATTTCTAGGGGTAATTCTAGGGATACTTATTGGAAATATTATGTCGATGATTATTGGTAGCCCATTTATTATTCCGTGGGTTTGGATATTTGTTGGCTTAGGGCTATGCTTTATTGTTGGGCTTGCATCGGGATATCTACCCGCTGTTAAAGCATCGAGACTCGACCCTATTGAATCGCTGAGATACGAATAACATAAAACTATAATTCCGTAAAGGATGCTATAACATAGCATCCTTTTTTTATTACACCTATATTATAAACAAATAAATAGAGTTGCAATTAATCAACTCACATTAAAAAAAGGATTAATATTTTACATGTTAAGATTAATCACTAAATTGCCATAACCAACTGGCAATTAGTTTTTACTATAAATTTAAATATCATGAAAGCAATAATTCGTCATAGTACATTAATTTTAGTCGTTTTACTTATAACTTTTTATGGCTGCAAAAAGGATGAGGAGACTGCAAATGAAGCAGACATAGAACTTTACAATTCCGCAAAAATTGCCACAGGATTTTCTTGGTATAAGAACTCCGATGCTAAATTACCTAAAAGTAATTTAAGTGGGCATTCCGAAGATTACCTAAGAACTAGGTATAAC
>JBPXJX010000826.1:0-4790 GCA_051715525.1 Bacteroidales bacterium | reverse complement strand
ACGTTGTATGTAACCTTAGTTTGACGTTGTATCAATGTCTAACGTTTCGTGAAACTTGACAACTTTATAAGCTGCTAACTTTCCACCAACAGTTTGTAGTTTGACATCCACGACAAAGACAACTTCATTTGGGTTGTAATCGCTGTGTAACATTTCTTCATTTAACTTTTCATCTTCAAAGACAATGTTCATCGGTTTACTTGATAATTCATCAATAATCCCTTTGTTACCAGCTTTTGCTTTGACATCAGTTCTTATTTGCCATAATTTAAGTAAGACTTTCTTTTTGGTATCGTTATCCAATTCTGGAGTTTTACTTTCTTTTAAAGCCTTATCAATTAAGTTTTGGACAGCGTTTGCATCAAGGCTGTTAATGACAAACTGGTTTTCAATATGATTATTGACAGTCGCACTAATGTTTATTTGTGACCCATTATCATTAGCAACAGGGTTGACAATTTGCGACAAGTCTTTATATTCAGTATTTGTTATTTCAAGTGGCTTGTCATCTTCTTTTGACTTACCCATTATGAAGTTATAAGCATCTTTTAAATGACCAGCAAAACCAATTATTGTACTTGCATTTTCTAAAAAAGGTATTGCAGTTTTAGAAGCAAACTCGACAAGTTCAAATATGACACTTCCAGACCTAATTTCTTTGACATATAGCTTTGCTTCTCTATCTTCTTTTCTTTGACCATTTGCAGAAACGTAGCTATCAAATTGGTTTGCAAATGCCACTAATGACTTAGTTAAATCGAGTAACTCTATTGGCTTTTTATTGTGTATCTCAATAACAAGTTTTATCTCTTTGTCTTGTAGCAAGTCGTTAGACATAATTTCTAAATTTGCCATAAAAATATAACTTTACTTTGTTTGACAAAGAAAGGCTACATACAACATTGGGTTTGGCGTTATGGCTGCTTGACGTTGTAAGCATCAACAGCAGTAATGCTTTTCAACTTTTGTTCCAGCTTGACAGAACGCTATTCAACTTATGTAAGTAACTTCATCTTTGTATTATTAATTTTACTTTTGTTCCCAGCTTGACGTTTTTCAAATGCAGCCACAACGCCAAGCCCTGCTCGTTGTAGGTAATTATGCAAATATGAATACAGAAAAAGAATTATTTGAAAAAGCTGAAAAAATTTACCATCAATACAGTGAAGCAAGATATCCAAAAGCAATTCAAGCTTTTAAGGATTTACTTAATTTCTACCCTGAAAATGTACAAGGATGGTGTATGTTATCTACAATGCAATTTTGTAATAAATTATATGATGACGCTATTGTATCCATAAATAAAGCTATTTCTCTCGACAAAACAAACATTTCAATTTTAGAACAGAAAGGAACACTTCTACAGACAATTAATGAGTTTGAATATGAAGATTCAAAATTCATTGACAAAAAATTAAATAATGTTATTGAAATTAATTACTTTAAAAATAAAAAAGAAATTTTAAAAGAAATTATTAAAATTTGTGATGAAATAATAGAAATAGCTTCTGACGACTATTATAGACTAGGTTCAATTCATGAAACAAAAGCAAGGGCTTTAAGAGAGCTTTTTTTATGGCAAGCTTCAATTGATTCTTATAAAATGGCTATTGAATTTCATAAAAAATATAGTGAAAAAAACTTTTTGAATCCAATTGCAACTTGCTATTTTAATATTGCAAAAATTTATGAAAATATAGAAAATTATAATTTGGCTATTGTTTTTTTTGAAAAAGAAATGCAAGAAGAATTTTCACTTATAACATTAATTCACAAGGCTAATGTTCTTTGTAAAATGGGGAAAATTGAAGAGTCGGAGAAAACATACAATAAATTTATTGAAATTGCTATCCAAAAACTCGAAGAAACTTCTGATGCTGCATACATGTTTCAAATATCAGATTTATATTATCAAAGAAATTTACTAGATAAAGCCTATGAAATATTGACAACTTGGGAATCAAAAGTCAGAAATTATAATGGTTTACAAGAAAGAATAAAAAACAGGAAAAATGAAATAATGAAAAATTAACTACCTACAACAAGGTATTGGCAATAGTGGGGCTGAAGGAATTTTGTTGAACTTTTGTGATTATTTGAACTTTTGTACTATCTTTGAACTTGGGTGCTAAAAAGCCCCACCATCGCCAATACCCAGCCGTTGTGCGTCATGCGAACCAACCTACACGTGAATTTAAAAACTAACGAATAAAATTAATGCAGAATAAGAAAAACCTTTGGTTTATAGTTGGAATTACAATACTCAATGCAATTGGGATGACCATTGTACTTCCGCTCTTTCCATTTCTATTAGAGAAATATGTTGCCAATACGAAAATTGCAGCAACTATGAGTTTGTTAGTTTCAATATTTGCTATTTGTCAGTTTTTTGCAGCACCCATTTTTGGTACTTTAAGCGATAGGTTTGGGCGAAAACCGATATTGCTTATAAGCCTTTTGGGTTCAGTTATTGGCTATTTATTGCTTGGTATAGGTGGTGCTCTTTGGATACTTTTTTTAGGTAGAATTATTGATGGTATTACGGCAGGCAACCAGAGTGCTTTATTTGCATATATTTCAGACACCACAGAACCAAATGAAAGAGGAAAATGGTTTGGATATTTAGGCGGAGCTAATGGACTTGGGTTTATGGTGGGACCTGCAATTGGTGGACTTCTTGGAGCGAAATCCATCACATTGCCTTTTTATGTGACTGCTATTATTACTTTTATTTCAATAGTTTGTATTTTTATTTTCGTTCCAGAATCACTAACAACGGAGAAACGCACTAAACAGATTACATGGAAAAGTTTTAACACATTCACCCACTTAAATGAAATATTCTCTATTAAGACTGCCCAAAGCTTAATCATTATGGGAGCGTTTTTTTATATCGGTCTAGGAATATGGCAATTTAATGCCAGTATTTTTCTTAAAGATGTTTTTAAGTGGGGGCCAGAATTCATTGGTGGTGTTTTTGTTCTAGTAGGTATTTGCGATATTCTTTCTCGAGTAATCATCCTACCTCAAATGCTAAAAAAGTATAGCGAACAAACCGTTGGCATTATTGGTTTGCTTGGACTTGTTGTAGGACTTGGGTTGCTATTTATAAGTGCATTTATCACTTCTGTATTTTTTATTGTAGGAGCTGTTGCCTGTATTGTGTTAGGAGAAGGCTTATTTGACCCCTCATATAATGCAAGGCTTTCCAACACTGTTACAGAAGATAAGCAAGGACTGCTACAAGGAACAAGCCAAAGTTTGCAGGCTTTATATCATGTATTAGTTCCGCTTGGAGCAGCCGCAATTTATAGTTACAACAAAGGAACTGTGTTTGGAATTGCTACAATACTAATGATTTGTGGACTTCTGCTATTTATCAATACGAATAATAATAACTCATAGTTGAATGAACAAAAGCACGAACGCACAACATAGTATTGGCAATAGTGGGGCTGACAGTGTAAACTCAACATTTGTAATTCTATTGAACATTTGTGCAAATGTTGAGTTGACGTTTTTCAAATGCCCCACCATCGCCAATACGTAAACCGTTGGCTACCATAATCAGATTGAATTGACATTTGCTATCAAAGATACAAATAAAGAGAGTATAATAAATGATGGAGGTAATAGGATAGCCACTAAGATGGCAGTTGGAAAATAAAACGATTATCAGATTATATATAATTAAACTACAATTATTTAGACAAAATTTTAAAAACCTATGAAATTTCATAAGCCAAAAATATTAGGGATTGTAAATATTACTGAAGATAGTTTTTCTGACGGAGGGCTTTATCTGGATTACGGTAAAGCTTTGGAAAAATCTCTCAAACTGGTTGAAGATGGTGCCAGTATAATTGATTTAGGAGCTGCTTCCAGTAATCCTTCCTCCAAAGAAGTAAAGCCTCAAGAAGAGATTGATCGTTTAAAACCAGTAGCCGATTACTTGCTTACTAAAAATATTCC
This sequence comes from Bacteroidales bacterium, assembly GCA_051715525.1. Classification (GTDB taxonomy): domain Bacteria; phylum Bacteroidota; class Bacteroidia; order Bacteroidales; family Tenuifilaceae; genus UBA8529. Next base: position 818 of record JBPXJX010000826.1, on the reverse strand, counting down.
TGTTTCCATTGATTCCTTTAAATCTACTGTCCAACAATATTTTTTAAATAGAAACGTCCAGTATTTAAACGACATTCAAGGATTTTCCCATCCTGAAATTTATCCCGAAATTGCAAAATCAGATTGTAAACTCATCGTAATGCATTCGGTTCAGCGTTTTGGACCAGCGACGGTTATCGAAACTAAACCCGAAAAAGTATTTAATGAAATAATCGATTTCTTTTCACAACGTATCAAATCGATTCAAAATTCAGGCATTTCATCCGATAGAATTATTTTAGACCCAGGAATGGGATTCTTTTTAGGTTCTAATCCAGAATCTTCAATACATGTTTTAAAAAATATTTCTCAATTGAAAGGATACTTCAATTTACCAATTCTTATTTCAGTTTCCCGAAAATCCTTTTTAGGAGCCATTGTCGGGAGAGAAGTCAATGAACGAACACCTGCTACTTTGGCAACAGAGATTTATTTAAGTTATATGGGTGTAGATTATATCCGGACACATGATGTTAGGGCTTTAAATGATGCATTAAAAGTACTTGAAGTATTGAATACCGGTGTGTAAATATTACTTGACAATTATTATAAAGTTTGATTTATATGAAATTACGGTAGCCAACATTTTGTATAAGTAATGGCAGGGGAAGTGGTAAATATCAAGGTTTGTAGCCCGCTCAAACTGCGTAGCGGTTTGATAGGAAAGTACCACGCAATCTGCCACTACTCATACAATTTACCGTTGTGCGTCATGCGAACCAACCTACACGTGAATTTAAAAACTAACGAATAAAATTAATGCAGAATAAGAAAAACCT
>JBPXJX010000825.1:0-3409 GCA_051715525.1 Bacteroidales bacterium | reverse complement strand
TCCTTTTCGGCTAACAGCAGCTCGTTTAAAGCTCTAGGTATTGCTGCCCTGGTGAAGTAGTAAATCGCTTCCTTGGGCAAAAGTGCTAAAACGCCATCGATATTCTTATCGCCGACCATGCCTATTATCATGTGGAGTTCTTCTCGCTCAAACTTCTTTAGCTGTTCTAACACTTGGGTTATGCCATCAACATTATGCCCTGTATCGCAAATAATAGTTGGGTTTTCCTGCAATTTTTGCCAACGACCCAATAAACCTGTAGATGATGAAGCGCAAGCAAGACCATCGCGCATTTGACTCTCGCCTATAGAAAAACCTTTCTGATTTAATACATCTATTGCATTTATAACACCTACAATATTCATTTTTTGATATGAGCCCTTTAAATCGAGAGAGATATTTGAAAGCACTTTTCCATTGTTTGACTTAACATTAAATAATTGATGGGTTGGGCTCTCGCTATCAACCCTTACAACCTCGTAAAGCTTATCGGCAAAGGATATAGTTGAACTACATTCTTTTGCTTTATCAAAAAAAACATGCTCAATTTTGGATTGAGTCTGAGAAATAACCACGGGTACATTTGGCTTAATAATACCAGCCTTCTCAAAAGCAATCTTTTCAAGGGTATCGCCAAGCAAGTCTGTATGATCGAAGCTGATATTTGTAATTATCGATAGTTCGGGTGTGATGATATTAGTTGAATCGAGCCTACCACCTAACCCAACCTCAACAACAGCAACCTCAACATTTTGCCTTGCAAAATAATCGAATGCCAAAGCAACAGTCATTTCAAAGAAAGAGGGCTTTACCTTTTCGAAAATTGCTTTGTGCTTTTGCACAAAATCAATCACCTCCTGCTCAGAAATCATCGAACCATTAATCCTGATACGCTCACGAAAATCCCTTAAATGGGGCGATGTGTACAATCCAACTTTATATCCTGCCTTGGCAAGAATAGATGCTAGCATGTGCGATGTGCTGCCCTTGCCGTTAGTACCAGCAACATGGATAGCTTTAAAAGATTTATGTGGATGATTAAAATATTCATCCAAAGCGATTGTATTATTCAAATCAGCCTTATAGGCAGCCTTTCCAATTCGTTGAAAAACTGGTAACTGTGAGAAAAGATAGTCAAGCGTTTGTTGATAGTCCATCATAAAAAAATAAATGCAAAGCTAGCAAAAAAGTAATTCTCACAATTCTATTTGCTTTTCATGGACATGTATTTCGTTTTCAACTCAGGATTGAATTTTTCAATTGCATATCTAAGCATCGTACGGGGCATCGTTGATGCATATTTATCAAGGAAAGGAAGTTCATCCTTTAAACTTCGATTGCCAACCTCCCGCAACATCCAGCCTAAGGCTTTGTGCATTAAATCATGCTTATGGGTTACAAGTTTTTCTGCAATTCTTAATGTTTGGTCAAAGCGCCTCTTTCTTATAAAATGATATGTTGCAATTATTGATACCCTCTGCCTCCAAAGGTGATTGCTTGCAGCAAGCTCATCCAAAATTTCGAACCTTTCAGTCTTTTCAAGATGAGCCCCAAGAATGAGGTGAGCAGATGAATCTACTAAATCCCATCCATTTACATAATCGAGATTATTTTGATAGAGAGTAGCAATTTGCTCCTGAACCTTAAAATTCTTTGTTTTCTGATATTTCAAAACTAGGGTAAACAAAGCAGTTAACCTATGTTCATGAATTGGACTTTTCATCAACTTTTCAAGCTCCTCAACTGTTGCCTCTTTATAGTACTTCTTAGAAATCAATCGCTGATTGGGCACGCTAACGGCAATAAACCTATCGCCTTCGCCATATCCACCAGGGTATACCTGAAAGAACTTCTCAAGTGATTTGATGTCTTTTTTGGTATCGGATAGCTCCTTAAGAGAATCGATAATCTTTTGATACGTCGTCATATTGTTTTTTCTTAGTGAAACTTTGTGAAACCTCAGTGTTCTTTGTGGTTTAATTTAAACACAAAGAGCCCTATGCACACACGAAGTAACTCAAAGTTTTCTTTAAAACTTAAATAATTCATAATCAAACTCCCCAAAAGATTTAATGATGTAAGTAGCATCAGTTATTTCATGCTTATTGCTTGGAGAGGCAAAGCCAATGCAATTCATCCCTGCCAGTTTTGCTGCTTTTATTCCGTTTGGCGAGTCTTCTACTACAACACAGTGGGATGGAGAAATATTAATCATCTGAGATGCTTTTAAGAAAATTTCAGGATGTGGCTTTGAGTGTTGAACGTCACTTCCAGTTACCACAACATTAAAAAAACCTTCTAAATCAAACTTATTCAAAACAGCATTAACAACTTCTTTACTTGATGATGAGGCCAAAGCAAGAGGTATTCCAAGCCCTTTTAACTTACTTAGGACATCCTTTACTCCGTCAAAAAGATTAACCTTATTGGTGGTTAAAAGAATATCTATAAAACGCCTATCACTTTGAGCCGATAGCATTTTAGGATTTTTATCTAATTTGGACTCATCTACTAGAATTTTCCACATGCTTAAACTTGTTGTTCCAGCAAATCGATAATACATCTCTTTGTTTAATGGAATATTCAGCTCAATTATCATTTTTGTTTCCAATTCGATGTGCAAAGGCTCGCTATCTATGAGAACTCCGTCCATATCGAATATGACTGCTTGGTATTTCATTTTGAAATTTTTTTAAACGAATGTATCAATTTTTAAAAAACTCTATATATTTGCACTGCTTATTTCGACCATTCTGTAAAAAGAAGGGTTAGAATTATAGAGAAGAGCGGAGAGAACAGGCTCAATGAACCTCTAGCAACCTGCTGCCGAAAGCAAGGTGCTAAAACCTGACCCCGAAAGGGGACTTATAACTCTAAAACTTGAACATGAAAACATTTTTTTTTGCTTTAGAGGCATTGTATAATCAGGTAGCCAGTAGTTATCTGCAATTATCTTTTATCCAAAGGATAAATCCCTCTCATTTAACCTCTCGAATGCGCCGCTTCGGACGAATGCGGTAGAAAATCTTTAGTACATATTGCTCAAGGAGCATGGTATGCATTGTTAGCAATGCGCCGTAAATCTTAAACTCAAGGTTTACAAAATCTAAAAAAATCAAATAAAAATTTTCTGGTCAATAAAGCGACCATTCAAAAAATACAAAAATGAGTACACAACATAGATTCGAGACTTTACAAGTTCACGCAGGGCAAGAGGTTGATCCTGTTACGCTTTCGAGAGCAGTTCCACTTTACCAAACAACCTCATATCTTTTCAAAAGTTCCGAACACGGAGCAAATCTTTTCGCGCTAAAAGAGTTTGGAAATATTTACACAAGGTTAATGAACCCAACCACCGATGTTTTCGAGAAGCGTATTGCTGCCCTCGAAGGCGGAGTTGGTGCGCTAG
>JBPXJX010000824.1:0-3044 GCA_051715525.1 Bacteroidales bacterium | reverse complement strand
TATTTGAAACTACAATTTAATAAAATGCCCATTGCCTATATTGTATGGGATGAATTGTTAAGGGTTAAAAGTTGGAATCCAGCAGCACATGGCCTTTTTGGGTATTCCGAAAGTGAGGTATTAGGAAAATCGGCATATGAGATTATTGTTCCAAATCATAAAAAAGAGATTGAATCGAAATTATGGTATGATATAAAATTTAAGGGAATTGAAACAAACCATATTAACGAGAACATAACCAAAAGCGGAAAAACTATTATTTGTAATTGGGTTAACACATCAATAAAGGATAGTAAGGGTAATGTTGTTGAGATAATTTCAATGGTGCAGGATATTACCTCTCAAAAAAAGTACGAAAATATTCTAAAAGAATCAGAAGCGGCATTAAGTTCATTAATTAATAATAGTAACGATTCAATCTGGTCTATTGACAATAATTATCAATTTATTACAGTTAACTCCTTTTTCAAAGAAGAGTATTTAAAGGTTTTTAATGTTGAGCTCAGACCTGGGTTAAGCGCTTTAAAAATCCTTCCTCCTGAATTAAGGTTTTTTTGGAAAGGTAATTATGACAAAGCATTAATGGGTAAACGGCATCAATTTGAATTCTCAATTGATAATTCAACGAGAAAACAATATTATGAAGTTTTTCTCAACCCAATAATGGCAGATAATAAAATTACAGGGGTTTCTGCACTAAGTGTCAATATTACAGATCGTAAGAATGTTGAGCTATTGCTAATTGAAAGCGAAAAAAGCTACTCTGGTCTCTTTAATTCTGTATCGGAAGCAATCTATATACAGGATGAAACAGGTTGTTTTATTGATGTAAATGTTGGTGCAGAAAGAATGTATGGTTATAAGCGAGATGAGATAATTGGCAAGACCCCTGATTTTTTGTCAGCCGAAGGGTTAAACGACATTAATTACATATCCTCATTAATCGAAAGAACATTTCTAACACGAACTCCCAATCAATTTGAGTTTTGGGGCAAACGTAAGAATGGTGAAGTTTTTCCAAAAGATGTTTCAGTTAACAAGGGCAAGTTTTTTGGACGCGATGTTATTATCGCAACAGCACGTGATATCTCTCAGCGAAAAAAGTTTGAAAAGGAATTGCAAGAAAGCGAATTTTTCTTTAAGGAGTCGCAAAGAGCAGCAAATGTTGGTTCATATAAAACTGATTTTATTGGTGGGTATTGGGAGTCATCAGAAGTACTTGATCAAATATTTGGCATTCCAAAGAGTTATGCAAGAACTATTCCGGGTTGGCTCGATATTGTTCACCCCGATGATTTCTCAATGATGAGTAAGTACCTAGCAAACGAGGTTATTGGTAAAAGGTGTCAATTCAACAAAGAGTATCGAATTGTTCGCAAATCGGATGGTGTTACAAGATGGGTATTAGGTTTGGGCGTACCATCCTTTGATGATAAAGGCAATATACTAACATTGATAGGAACCATTCAGGATATCACTGAACGCCATTTAGCCGATGAGATTATTCGAAAAACTCAGGCTAATCTTTCAGCTATTATTGAAAACACTCAAGATAGTATTTGGGCCATTAATACAGACTATGAGATTATCTATTTAAACGGCATTTTCAGGCAAGCATTTTACGATAGTTTTGGCATTTTACTCGATGAAGGAATGAACTTACTTGAAAATGTTCCTGAAGTCATGCGACCAGTCTGGAAATCAAGATATGATAGGGCGTTTAAAAAGGAGCATTTTATTTTAGAAGATAAAATAGATTTAGAGCATACTTCAATTTTTATCGAATTATCAGTTAATCCAATTATTGTTGGCGGTACTGTTGTTGGTGCATCACTATTCTCTCGCAACATTACCGAACGTAAGCTAGCCGAAGAGACATTAAGGATTAGCGAGGAACGATTTAAAATTGTTACAGAATCAGCCGATGAGTGGGTTTGGGAAGTTGATAGAAATGGACTTTATACCTATTCTAATCATATAGTTGAAAAAATACTAGGTTATACTCCTGATGAACTTGTAGGTAAAAAGCATTTTTACGATTTCTTCGAACCCGAAGCTAAAGAGGAGCTGAAAAATACAGCGCTCAATATGTTTAAGCAAATATTAGCATTTAAAGATTTTGAGAATGTTAATATTCATAAGGATGGGAGCAAAGTAATATTTAAAACTAGTGGTAGCCCAATTATAGATAACAATGGCTTAATGGTTGGCTATCGTGGAACCGATATCGATATAACTTTACAAAAGCGAATTGAACAAGCACTTCTCGAAAGCGAAGAAAAATACCGATTAACCTTTATGACTAGTCCCGATGCTGTTTGTATTAATATGGTTAATGGGACTTATGTTGATGTAAACGATGGCTTTACTTCGTTAAGTGGTTATACTAAACAAGATTTAATAGGCTTTACATCGATTGATATTGGAATATGGTTTAAGCCAAATGATCGTAAAAAGTTTATTAAAAAACTACTCAAAGAGGGATATGTTAGCAACCTCGAATCGGTTTTAAAATGTGTGGATGGAACCCTTAAAACGGTTTTAATGTCATCTCGAATTATCCAAATTTATAATATTCCACATATTCTTTCAATAATTCGTGATATTACTGAGCGAAAGCAATTGGAAGATGCTATTGCTATTAATGAGCAAAAGTATCGAACCCTATTTGAACGAAGCAACGATGCAATATTTGTTATCGATAAGAAAACAGGTAAATACCTCGATGCAAACAAATCAGCAGTTAGGTTAACTGGTTACCCCGTTAAGGAGCTCGTTAATCTGAAAACAACCGATATTACACCATCAGGGTCATCAAATCGGTTAGCTAAGATTAAACGATCGAATAAAACTATTGAATTGGGTGAAGTAGAGTATTTACGTCCCGATGGTACAAGGCGGTATGCTAGCATTACTGTTGTTCCTTTTAATGAGGATAATATTTTTGGAATTGCCCACGATATTACTGAACGTAAACAATTCGAGGATGCATTGAGTATTCTTTCAAGCGCTGTTGATCAAAGCCCTGTATCGGTTGTTATTAA
>JBPXJX010000823.1:0-1769 GCA_051715525.1 Bacteroidales bacterium | reverse complement strand
AGATTAACTATACGGTTAACTACCGTTGTTTTCCCTGAGCCTGTGCCTCCTGCAATTCCAACTACTAGCATTGATTAAACTTATTATATTATTAACTTTGACAACAATTATTAGGTATGCTAAAGTACAAATCTTTTTCATACCAGAAGAGCATTTTTATTGGCATTATTTTTGGATAAGAGCAATTATGGAAAACCTTTACCCTTTGAAATTCGAACCCATTTATAAAGATTATATATGGGGAGGATCAAACCTAAAAAACAAACTCAACAAAAAAGTACCCAACAATATTGATAGGTGCGCGGAGAGTTGGGAAATCTCATCTATTGATGAGAACATTTCAGTTGTTACAAATGGTTTCCTTGCAGGAAATAACCTCCAAGAGCTTATTGAAATATACATGGGTGATTTAGTGGGCGATAAGGTATTCAACAAATTTGGTGATGAGTTTCCCCTGCTTATAAAGTTAATTGATGCAGCAGACACTCTATCTATTCAAGTTCATCCTAATAATGAAGTTGCACAACAACGACATCACGCATACGGCAAAACGGAAATGTGGTATATCATTGACAGTGAGCCAAACTCAAAAATAATTACTGGCTTTAATAAAGATACAACAAAAGAAGAATATTTAAAGCATTTAGAATCGAATACCCTAAACAAAATATTGAATTTTGAAACAGCGAATCGAGACGATATTTTCTTTATTCCAGCAGGCAGAGTGCATGCAATAGGCAAGGGTATTTTGCTTGCCGAAATACAACAAACCTCTGATATAACATACAGAATACATGATTGGGGAAGGGTTGATAAAAATGGTAATCCACGTGAATTGCATACCGAACTAGCACTCGATGTAATTGATTATAAGAAACCTGACTCTTTTAAATTTACTAAAACTAACAACGAGAACATTGGAGTAGACTTGGTAAAATCAGATTTTTTCACAGTCAACAGGTTAACATTTAATCAAATAATCGAAAAAGATTATAACCATCTCGATTCATTCGTTGTTATACTTTGTATTGATGGCGAATTATTTGTAAATTACGGCAAAAATCAGAGAGAGAAAATGGTAAAAGGCGAAACCATGTTAATACCTGCTGATTTAAAAGAGGTTTCATTTGAGTCAACAAACAAGGCAACTTTACTTGAAATTTTTATCGAGTAATATTATTCGTTGGTTTAAGAAACAAGCCCTTTTAATTAAAAAAAACATCAATCCGTAAAATAAAACAAGAAAAAAAATATTGTTTTTTGGTTAGTATATAGAATTTGCTTAATTTCATCATTCGATGGATAATGTAATTTACTTCTTAAAATCTACCCTCACAAGCGAGGTTGCATCTAGTGGTTTTCCCTTGATTTACAAGGGAGAGATGAACCATCAGATAATGCGATCATTTGCTTTTATGGCCAATCGAAAAATTGCTGAAAAAAATATTCCGACTCCAACTCGCAAGAGAGTTTTCCATATCATGATTGAATGTTTACAAAATATTACTAAGCATTCCGACGATTATGATGAAAAGGAAAAACAAATTGGAAACGGTTTATTTATTGTTGGCGAAGACAAGGATTCGTTTTATGTAGTTACTGGGAACCTTGTTAGAAATGACAAAATGGTGGTTTTAGAAAGTCGCCTTGAGAAATTAAACTCCTCATCTCCAAAAGACTTAAAACACCTTTTCCTAAAACAAATGATAGAAGGCGAACTCAACGAAAAAGGCGGCGCAGGGCTTGGGCTTATTGATATTGCAAGAAAA
>JBPXJX010000822.1:0-5332 GCA_051715525.1 Bacteroidales bacterium | reverse complement strand
TGGAAGTTGTATAGCTTAGGTTATGCTTGAAATTGACAAAGCTATAACCATCCAACCTATTTAACCCATCCTGTGTGCCAACCCAAATGAAGCCACTGCTATCCTGATGGAGACAATATATAACGCTTTGAGAGAGACCTTCTTTTACCGAGAAATGATTAATTCTATAGTTTTGTGAAAACACTTTGAGAGAGAATGCTAGTAGTAGCAATGCGAATGTAAATTTTCTCATAATATATAGAATTTTAAATATTTTATTTAATACGCTAAGCTAATCTTAAATGCTTTATTACAGATTATATATAATATTTTACATTACTAAGATACGAATGTATTATTACACCCCCTTGGTTTTAAAAGAAATTAGCTTTAAAAGAAAATACAACCCTTTGCCTCATTTTTTTGTAGATTTACTATCTAAAACATGTAAGATGATTGATCAATTAATCGATTTAAACGAGTACTCAACCAAGAAGCAGCGAGTTATAAGGATTATTATTTTGGGTTCGTTATTGAGCTTCGTTTTGATGTTGTTCACAGTTTTTCTAATCATATCGGTTCAAATTGGGGTTGAAGTTTTATTAATCACTATGGTTATTTACCTCATGCTTTATATTTACTTTGTTTGGGTTTCGTTTAAAACTAAACTTTTTATTAAGGTTGATGGTAATAGCATCGTTTTAAAATTTGGAATTAGGAATAGTTCAAAGGATGTTATTATGTGGGATACAATAAAAAAGGTGAGGGTTGGGCCAACCTATATCTCGTTTTACAAAAAATCTGGTAGGAGAAGGCGATATATGCTGGGCTGGCTACCTTACGCAAAGGTTATCGAGATAAAAGATAAGCTGGTTGATGTATTTGAAAGAAAAGGGATAACGTATGAAGTGGCCGATTTTATTAAATTCCATAGCAATCACCCTAAATAGCTAGATATGGATTATTACCTATATGCAATAGTTGTTTTAGTCGGCATAATCTCCGGATTCATTAATACAATTGCAGGTAGTGGCTCATTGTTATCCCTTCCTGTTTTAATGTTTATGGGACTTCCGGCAAATGTTGCTAATGGAACTAATCGAGTGGCAATTTTGCTACAAAGCATTGTTGGCGTTGGTGGATTTAAGCAAAAGAAGGTGTTTGAGTGGCATGATGGATTGTGGTTTTTAATCCCTTCTGTAATTGGTGCTCTATTGGGCTCGATGATGGCCGTAAACCTCGATACCTTGCTGATGAATAGAATTATTGGTGGGTTGCTTGTGGTGATGTTTTTCATTATTCTTTTAAAACCCGAAAAATGGTTGAAGGCTGAAGCTGAAGGGGTAAAGGCAAAACCTACCTTTTTGAGTTTCGTAATATTCTTTGCAGTAGGATTTTATGGTGGTTTTATTCAGGCAGGAGTTGGGTTCTTTTTGCTTGCAGGTTTGGTTGTAGGCGCTGGTTTTGATTTGTTGAAAGCCAATGCCATTAAGGTATTTATTGTGCTTGCATACACCATTGTTGCCTTGGTGGTTTTTATATACAACAAGCAGGTTAACTACTTTTTAGGTCTAACTTTAGGCGCAGGAAGTATGTTTGGTGCTTGGGTTGCCACCCATTACGCTGTAAAATGGGGTGCTAACTTTATTCGGTGGTTTCTACTAGTTACTGTTTTTGCGTTTGCAGTAAAGCTGTTGCTTTTTTAAGGTGATTCAATGTTTGTTTCGAATTTAATTGTGTGTTGTTTGTTAAATGCAGGCACAGCCTGCAAGAATATATACGACTTAGGCATGCACTTGTTTGGCAACTGCTGGAGTTTAGCCGAACAGAGAAAACGTATTGAATGGAATTTCATTGCAGTCAGGAGACCGCTGTTTACGAACGACGAAGTAAAGAGACTTCGCCGAGCGAGGGACTTTTATCGTTGATTTTTATGCGTTTATAGATTTTATCTATACTTCATTTCACAGTATTGCCCGAAAACACAAGGATTCTGTATGTCAGCATGATAATTAGAATCAAGGGTATGATTAACGTTGCAAGCGAATGTTTTTTTATTATTTTTGATTTAGATTTTACATATTTGTAAAATATTAATAATCAAGTATATACAAAATAGGATTTCAATGTTCGCTAATTTTATTTCTCTCTCTCTCTTCTTATTTTCTTTTATTGGTAGTATATCAAACGACATTGATAGCTACTTCCAGAATTACAGGAAGGGTTTGGTTGCTAGCTATAATGCAGAGCAGATTATTATTCACAATAACAACTTGGAATCGTTAATTGAGAAGTTAACACCTTACTATAACGATTCTGTTACGCCTATTCGCCAGAAAGCCTATTATTTAACTTTCAAAAAATCGATGCAAGCCGATGCTAATAAACAACTTGCTGTTTCCACTTTACTTAGTGGTTGTATCGATAACGATGGAGGGCTTGTTGGCCAAAATATCGAATATTTAAAAAACTTTCAGGTCGAGAATTTTAACGACCAAGCTGTTCAGTACATCAACTCAAAGTTAAGCAATCATAGAATACCCCATTACAGCGGTTTCGTTCAGCTGGCGGGCTTTGTTAATACGGGTAAGGATATCCTTTTTCAAAAGTTACTTGATAATAGCATATCGCAAAAATTAAAGTGGAAAATTGCACTGGCATTAGCCCGGATGGGCGATAACGATCAGATAAAGTATTGCATGGGAAAAATCAAAGAACTACCACTGAACGATGCTTTTGTGAGCAGCTTAATACCCGATCTGATATATATGCGCCAAAAGGAGAGTGTTGACTTTTGTGTAAGTATTATCAAAAGCAACGAAAAGTTATGTAATTCACTGAATCCCGATATATCTGAAAAAATCATTTGTGGTTATAGAGTGCTCGAGATGCTTGCTCCAATTATTATCGAAGCCCCTTTTATTGTTGACCAATCTGGATTTCTCCAAACCTCAAACCCCGAAAAAACCCTTGAAGAGGCTAAGCGTTGGTTCGAAACAACACCAAACTATCAAATTCGAAAAAATATCTATTAATATCTTATAACAATCACTGCAATGTATAGGCATTTTTCTGTTTACACTTTTCTGATTTTACTGCTGTATTGCAATTTTGGGTGGGCTCAGACTGAAATTCCAAACCCCGCAAATGAAATGCTTTCGAAGGTTGAAAGGATTCAAGCTGAGAAGAAGGATAAGATTGATGCGGCCTTTGCCGCAATGAACGCGGTTAAAAAGGCAGGAGCATATATTGAGTCGCTAGGCGATTTGTTTAGTAACGGCGTAATCACGCTGCCTGTTGGAATTAAAAAGGGTGATTATGAGCTCATTATTCAAAAAATAAAGTACGATAAGAATTCGCGCAAAACCCAGATATATGCAACTTGTGCTTTTCAGTTCAAGGAGGATGGTGAGCGAATTGCATTCGAGGGTATTGCCGATATCGAAGGGCAAAAGGGGTTGGGAACAGCAGGATCATTGGAACTGGTTGCGCCTGTGCGACGAAATTTGGGTAAGAAGGCAGCAATAATTTTCAATGAGGGAACTAAGGCGATGTTTGGGTGCGAAGGGTTAGAGTCTTTTAGCGCAAAGCTTTCACTGGTTATTACTTCTGATAAAATCTACGCTGTGGATTCCAAAGGGAAACCAACATATCAACCCATAACTACCTCGTTTGAAGCAACTTTTCGAAATTTCGATAGCTACTCCGTTTCATTTGGATTTAATAAATCGTTTTGCTTTAAGGGATTGCAGGATGTTATCTTCACGCTAAACGGCGCAACCCTCGATCAGGACGACAAGGCTACATCTGCCATGGTAAAATTCCCGCAAAACTATTTTTCGGCAAAGGATGATGGAACGGTAAACCTTTGGAGGGGTATTGCAATTACTAGCGCTTCGGTTTCGCTACCTGCAATGTTTAAAAAGAGCTCAGCATCAAAAGACTCGGTGCAAACACCTACCGATACCTCAAAAATCAACTTGGCCGATAGGGTTACTTTATCGCTTAGTAATGTGATAATGGATGAGAACGGTTTTACCGGTGAGGCATCGGGAGAAAATATTGTTCCTTCGGCGGTTATCGATAAGGATAAGTGGAGCGTTTCGCTCGAGGATTTTTCAATGACTCTCCTTAAAAATGACATTGTTGGCTTAGGGCTCGGCGGAGCAATTAACATTCCACCGCTTGGTAAGAACTCGTTAGTGCCTTATAAAGCATCCTATAACTCATCTACCGAATCGTACGATTTTATTGTAAACGTTAAGGGTAAGTTCGATTTTCCTGTTTTAAAAAGTACGCTAACCCTTAACGAAACATCAACCATTGAGATACTTATTAAGGATTCAGAATTTTACCCAACGCTTAACGCATCGGGAGTGCTAACTGTAAATGCACCAATAAGCGAAAAGGATAGCACCAAAAAGTTCGTTGTTCCTGATATAGCCTTCGAAAACCTTAAGATTAGCCGCTCAAAACCCTATGTAAGCATTGGCGCCATTAGCATTACAGGCGAACTTAAATCGCCTAAAGTGGCTGGGTTTGAGTTATCTGTCTCCGATATAAAATCATTCGACAACCCAAAGCAGGGCAGTGGTTTAGCTTTTCAAGCAGGAATTAAGCTGAACGATATGTTTGGAGGCAAGGTTGGCCTTCAGCTTTTTGGCGATTACTCCCGTTGGAAGTTTAGTAAGGTTGGGGTTGATCGTATAAATGTCGATTTTAAGTCAAAAGCGTATAGCCTTACAGGGGGTGTTTGGTTTAAGAATGGGGATTCGCTGTATGGATCTGGTTTTCGTGGCGATGTAAAGTTTGTTGTGGTTGATAAGTTCACTTTCAACGCGGTGGCAGTGTTTGGTAAGGTGAATAGCTTCAGGTATTTTCTAACTGATGTTTACTACGAAACATCACCAACATCGGGAATTATTGTACCTCCTGCCTTATCGTTTTACGGTTTTGGTGGCGGTATATATAAAAGTATGCAACAATCAACCAAATCGAGTTCAAGTGAAGATTTTGGTAAGGCCCTATCTGGAATAAACTATATTCCCGATAAAAATGTGGGAATGGGTTTTATGGCCACAACCCGATTTGGGTTGCTGGGGTCATCATCGGCATTCAATGCCAAGGTTTCGTTTGAAATGCAGTTTAATGATTATGGAGGGTTGAATTTTATCCAGCTACGAGGCGATGCCTCGTTCATGAATAACCCAGCCAAATGGGGCAAACTAGCCGATAATATTAACGATAAGGTTAAAAAGATTGAGACCGAAAGTGGTAAAATTAAATTGGCAGCTAAGAACGATTTGGCTGTACCCGAAAATAAATCGAGCGGGTTTTTAACCGCATCAATGAA
>JBPXJX010000821.1:0-2920 GCA_051715525.1 Bacteroidales bacterium | reverse complement strand
TTTATAAAAAACAGTATTAACGAACATGCTGGGTGATATATTAAACCCGTAAAATAAAATGCCCCTAATAAGAGTTTGGACCATTTTGTGAAAAATAATAATTATGATAGTACTTTTTGCAATAAAGATAATAAACGAGTTTTGTTTAAATATTCTTTCAAAAACAAGTGAGAAATTTATAATTAATAAAATGCCCGAAAAAGAACATAAAAATGTTATTATTAAATTATCACCAAGCCTATGTTGCATAAACTCTACAAAATTATTCTGAGTAGAAAGAAAATATAAGAAACCCAATGATATAAATAATATTATTCCATGATACATATTTATCTTAAATTCAACCCTTTTACAAATATAACCAACTAAAAAAAAGATCAATGAAAATAATGATATTTCCAAACCCCATGGTAGCCATATATTGAAAAACTTAGTATAAAATAAAATAACAGAAAATGAGATCATCAAAAGGGTTAAGAGATATAAATTTTTGATTGTGTTATTAAAAAAATGGAATAATATTTCAGTCAAGAATAAACAAGGAATAAACCACATCGATACCGCATGTATTAGATAGTTATCGTGACCAACACCATAAAACATACCCAATAATGGCCTAAACAACTGATCTTTAACTATTGTATTACCGCCAACCAAACGACCAACAAATAACCAAAAAAGGTATGCAATAAATCCTAAGGTAAAATAAGGTAGCATTAGTTGTTTAAATCGTCTGAGAGCATGTTCTTTTAAATTAAAAATTTGTTTTGGGGTAAGAAAACCGGAGATAAAAAAGAACAAAGGCATATGAAAGGAATATATAAAAGTCCTAAATTCTTTAGGAATCGCTGTGTGACCTAATACAACAAGAAAAATACCAATGAATTTGGCATAATCTACCCATAATATTCGGGCAATATTGTTACTATTAAATGTTTCTTTCATTGAGTAAAATCTTTTGGGGAAGACTTACAAAAGCTAAAACACTCAAAAAGAAATACATGGCAACTGGAAACATAGTAATTGGGCCTGTAAAACCATAAACTAATATAAAAATTACGCTTGAATAAACAAGGAATTTATCCCTTAAATTCAGAAACTTACTTCGCATTACAACAACAATTAGCGATAAGAAATAGCTAATAAATCCAACTATTCCTGTTAAATAAAAAATACGCATATAATCATTGTGTATACCAATAGAAATAATAAAACTTGAATTACATCCCCCTATATTTGAGCCCAATAAGTATCCTAAAGGATTTGTATTATCACTAAAATCCTGCCATGCGTATATCCAACGACCCATGCGTCCATGAAACATAAAACTTGGGTCATCCTTTTCATTAGCCTCCATTTCAGTGTTATATAAAGGATCAATTACATCTGATTCAATTTTATCTCCAAAAGCCAAATAGCCTATAGCAAAAAAAAGTATAAAAACTAATCCTATATATTTTCTGGTTGAAAAGATTACCATTACAGCAAATCCAAAAATCAGGGCAAAAGTAATAAGTGTCGTACTATGATATGTTTTTGTCAACATTAATACACAAAGAATTATTGTGAAAAGCAAAAGATAGAAAGGCTTTGATTTGTTCATTTTTAGCCCCCTTGTCTGGTTAATTAAAAAATAGTATACCATTGATGAAAAGCCGATTACAATGTATATGGTATAAGATACCACATCAGCATAACCACCACCGTATCGTTCTAATGTACCTCTTGTAACCTCTGGATTTATTGGTCCAAATATTAATTCGTAGATAAAAAGAGCTACAACAACAGAACAAGAATATAAAAAAGTCATTATAACTCCTCGAAGATCAATTTTACTTTTGATAAAAACTCGTAAAAAAGGAAATAAAAAAGCAGCAACAGATATTTTTAATGCTATTTGCAGGTTTGTTATTAAATTACCCGAACCGATTAGTAAATATATAATTGAGTTTATTATAACTAAAGCAACCCATATATTCATTATATAAACGGGTTGTGTTTTAATTGAGCTTTTAAATTTTGTAATTGCCCAAACGCACAATACTGGTGTTAACACCCCTACCCAGTATAATGGGGATAACACTGGGCTAATTTGTTTTAAATCATAGAATTGATCAATTATTGGTCTGATTAAAATCAGCAAAGGAAACCACCTTAAAAGCCAAGGCTTTGATTTAAACCATATTTTCCATTCCTTGAATGTCATAAATCCGCGTGAAACCTAGTATTACAAATTATTTTTGTATGCTAATTTTCTTAAACTTATACCTTTATTAAACTAATACTTATTCTGTAAACGAAAAATTCTAGTACTTGTTAAGAAGAAATGTTTTTGTATATTTTTAAAATTTCTTTTTTCATGTTTTCAATACTAAATTGACCCACAAAAGCAATTCTATCCGCTTTTGTTTTAGATAGTAATTCTTGATTATTATAATAAAAAATAATGCGAGAACCTAACTGGTTTACATCATGCACAACGTCATCTTTGTTAAATTTGCCAATTATTTCTGCTAAACCGCCTCCATCCTTGAAAACAATAGCTGGGTTACCAATGCTCATTGCTTCCAGCGCTGCCAATCCAAATGTTTCTGTAGTTGATGGATAAACGCAAATGTCCGCGTTTATTAATTCGGAATATATGTTTTCTCTATAGCCTGTAAATTTAACAGAATCTCCAATGTTTAAAATCTTAACAAGAAGTTCAAGGTTTTTTCGTTCAGGACCATCTCCAATGAGAAGCAATTGGGAGTTTTTTAATTTCAATTTTGAATAGGCTTCTATTAATAACTCTACTCTCTTCAGTTTAATAAAACGGGAGTGCGTTGCTATAACAAATTTTTTATTCTCCCTTTTTTCTTCTTTGGCTAAATTGTTTTCTTTAATTACCACCCCATTATAAACGACAGAATAATTGTTG
>JBPXJX010000820.1:0-1411 GCA_051715525.1 Bacteroidales bacterium | reverse complement strand
TACCAAAAAAAATTACATTGGTAGCAGGAGGTTACGCCGAACTGTTTAATGAAAATATAAATACCAATGTTGATTTTGAATTAACAATTACATATCGATTGGGTGAAAATGCTGCCCATAGGTTAATTGGGGTTAAACCTGGTAATTATAATATTGTTTTACGGGTTAACTTAATATCAAAGCCCTAGCTGCTATTAAATGACTATTAAAAGAAAAAGTATTGTATTATTTTTTTTCTTATCGTTTATACTTCATATAAACGGTTTTGCACAATACTATCTTTATAATTCAGATCCCATAAACATAGACATTAAGTTTCTAAAATCTACAATTGAAGCCGAGTCAAATAAATCATTCTTTAATGTTCTTAAAATTAAGAACAATGGGAAAAAGACCGAGAACTTTACACTTATCACAACAGTACCAAGTGGTTGGAGCGTTTTCGGAAAACAACAACAAGAGATAACACTAAATCCATTCGACTCAATATTTATTCCCATAAGAGTCTCTGTTCATGGTAAAGTTAAAGGCGACATAGGATACTCTGTAATAGCCTCGTTAACCGATAGCCGTGGAACTACTATTAAAAACGAGTACTGTTTTGTTAAAATAAAAAGGAAAGAAGAGCTTAAAATATCAAGTCCTTTTGGAATAAACTATTTTGATCAACGAACTGGTTACTCGAGTTTTACAATAAATGTTAGCAATAAAGGCAACAAGGAAGAACTTATAAATTTTGTTTTTGAACTAGAAAATGGGGTTGGTATTGGTCCTAATTTATTAGATAAATACGAAGAAGATATCTCCATCCCACCTTATACTGATACAACATTCATTTACTCAGTAAAACTCCAAAACGACATTGTAGAAGGCAAGGAATCTTATCGTTTAAACTTTAAAGCGTTTACAGTAAATAAAACGTTTAATCAATCTGTTTGGTTTCGAATGTTTAAATCAAATTTTGAGAATTACATATCGAGCAATGAGAAACTTTTAACTGTTGAACTTTTAGCTCAAGGACTTATGAGCGAAGGTAAGAAACCTAATTACGTAGCATTAGTAAGCGGTAAAGTTCTACTTCGAAAGAATTCCGAAATTCACTATTCCTATAGAAATTTATCCTCTAATAGAAAAGAGGATTTCTACAAGTATAACCAAATGTCTGCAGGAGTAACATTCAAAAAAATTCAGTTTGACATTGGAGATTTATTTACAAACCACGAAAGTTCTTTATATGGAAGAGGTGCTCAAGTTGGATACAGTGGTGCATTCTTTAATGGTAAGGTAATAGCAAACAGAAACACCCGTAATAATATTGAAAACTTCGGTTCGTTTTTAGGCTTTAAATTTCGTGGTAGAAACAAAATTGATCTTGGTTTTATTTACAACAACAATGTAAATAAAGAAACGA
>JBPXJX010000819.1:0-12310 GCA_051715525.1 Bacteroidales bacterium | reverse complement strand
TTTATAAGGAAGATAAATCCCAATAAATTTAATACCAATTTTATCGAAATGAGAAAAATTTTAACCACTCTCCTGTTCATTGGATGTTCGCTGCTCTCCTATAGCCAGTTTTCCAAACAAGTTGGGATCGATGAGCATCTTGGAGATACAATTCCGCTTAATCTTACTTTCACAAACGAGCAAAACCAGAGCGTAACTTTAGGTTCGCTTATCAATAAGCCAACAATCCTCTCTTTTGTATATTTCGATTGTCCCGGAATTTGCAGCAACTATCAGGCCGGGATATCAGATCTAATCGAGGAATCAACGTTAGTTTTAGGTAAAGATTATGATATAATTACAATTAGCTTCAACTACAGGGATAATACTGAACGGGCATTGGAGAAAAAGGCCAACTACATAACAAAAATAGATAAGGATGCGGCAGTCAACTGGCGCTACCTGACAGGTGATAGCGCTTCAATAAACAAGATTTTAAAAAGCACTGGTTACAAAATTAAAATTGCTGGACTTGATTTCGTGCATCCATCAGCCATAATAATGTTAAGCCCTAAAGGAAAAATTACACGTTATCTATATGGGTTAACTTTTTTACCATTCGACTTTAAAATGGCCGCTATCGAAGCTCAAAAAGGGTTAAGCCAGCCCTCAATCAATAAAGTTCTAGAATTTTGCTACTCATACGAGCCAGATAGCAAAAGATATTCGTTAGAGATAACTCGTTTGGTTGGAATTTTTATCTTGATTGTAGTTGGAGCCATATTTCTGGTACTAGTTTTAAAACGTAAAAAATAAGGGTAAGCACAATACTATGACAACAACAAATGCATTACATCCGGGCAGCTACCTAGATCAGCATGGCAAATACAAAGGGATCTTAGGCTGGCTAATGTCTACCGACCATAAGCGAATTGCTATATTATACCTGATGTGCATTGCCGCTTTTTTTCTAGTAGGCGTTACGCTTGGTGGAGCGATGAAACTAGAACTTTTAAGGCCAGGCCAGCAGTACATGAATGCGCAAACATACAATGGGATGTTTACCGTTCATGGTATAATAATGATATTCATGGTGGTTATCCCTGGATTATCGGCTGTGTTTGGGAACTTCTTTCTACCAATTATGATTGGAGCAAAAGATGTTGCATTCCCTCGCCTGAACCTTTTTTCTTGGTATCTATTTTTGCTAGGTTCTGTAATTGCCGTTTTATCACAATTTGGAGGAAATGGTCCAGATACAGGGTGGACTTTTTATGCTCCTTACAGCATCAACTCAAACACCAACGTTTCAACGGCTGTGCTAGCGGCATTTGTTCTTGGATTCTCTTCGATTCTAACTGGTTTGAATTTCATTGTTACCGTTCATCGAATGAGAGCAAAGGGAATGACTTGGTTTAAAATGCCGCTATTCCCTTGGTCGTTATATGCAACCGCTTGGATTCAAGTTTTAGCGACTCCAATTGTTGGTATTACCCTATTAATGGTAATTGCAGAAAGAACATTACGAATTGGCTTTTTTGACCCTTCGTTGGGTGGCGACCCAATTTTATATCAGCACCTATTCTGGATTTACTCTCATCCCGCAGTATACATCATGATTCTTCCTGCGATGGGAGCTGTTACTGAAATTATCCCAACCTTCTGTCAGCGTAAAGTTTTTGGATATCAGGCAATTGTTCTATCTAGTTTGGCGATTGCAGGTGTTGGATATCTTGTATGGGGTCACCACATGTTTACATCCGGTATGAGCGATTTCTCAAGAATGGCTTTCTCATTCCTAACCTTTATTGTGGCAATACCTAGCGCTATAAAAGTATTTAACTGGATAGCAACGATGTACAAAGGGTCAATTCTTATAAAAACACCATTCCTTTATACCATATCATTCATCTTCCAATTTATGATTGGTGGTTTAACGGGGTTGACTCTTGGAGCACTAGCAACCGATATCCACGTACATGATACATATTACGTTGTAGCACACTTCCATTACATCGTATTTGGAGGAATGGGATTTGCATTCTTTGCAGCCATCCACTACTGGTTTCCAAAAATGTTTGGCCGCATGTACGACGAGAAACTTGGAACCATTGCATGGGCAATCGTTTTCTCAGGATTCACATTGCTTTATTTCCCAATGTTTATCTTAGGATTACGTGGAATGCCACGTCGATATTTCGATTATCTACCAGAATATTCCTCAGGTCATTTCATATCATCGATTGGAGCCTTAGTTTTGATTATTGGTATTATCCTTATGGTCTATAATCTTGTAAAGGGTGCTCGATCAGGCGAACTTGCGCCGGCTAACCCTTGGAATGGTCGTACATTGGAGTGGAAAGTTGCATCGCCTCCTCCTTTGGAAAATTTCGACCATGATGTTGAAGTTACAGAACACCCATACGATTACGAGTAACTCTGAAAATTATGGAGCAAAACCATTCAACAACCCACGAACATCGTGATGATACTGGCTCAAAGCTGGGAATGTGGATTTTCATCTTTACCGAACTCCTTCTATTTGGAGGGCTATTCCTTGTTTATGCAGTATTTCGCGCCAAATATTTTCAAGATTTTCATACAGCAGCTCATCAGCTAAATGTTTTCATAGGCGCTGTTAACACAATACTATTGCTAATAAGCAGTATGACTATTGCTGCTTCAATCACTGCCATTCAAAAGAATCAAAAGAAGATTGCACTTATTCTTCTTTCAATAACGTTCTTTCTTGCTTTTGTTTTCTTAGTAAACAAATATTTTGAATGGGGCTTAAAAATCCACCATCAACTTTATCCTGGCTCTGACCTTGTTCTAACCTTGACACATGGTGAAATCATGTTTTTTGGACTATATTTCTTCATGACAGGATTGCACGCTATTCACATTATTGTTGGGATGACGCTAATTGGATATGTAATGGTTCAGGTTAAAAACGACAAGATAAATTCTGGTAATTTTCAGCATCTCGAGAATGCAGGATTATACTGGCATCTTGTTGACCTTATTTGGATTTTCCTTTTCCCGCTACTATACCTTATAACATAAAGAATAAATAATATGCAGCAAGGAGAAACACATATAACTAGCTACCGCACGCATGGTATAATACTGGTACTGCTACTATTTCTTACAACAATTACCATTACAGTTACTTGGTTAGATGCAGGCAAATTAAGCATTGCCGTAGCCATGTTTATTGCTTGTATTAAAGCATCGTTAGTACTACTATATTTTATGCACCTAAAATTCGATGCTCTAATCTTTAAAATATTTGCAGGTATGGTAATTTTGCTACTTGCAGTAGTTTTTGTAATTACTTTCTTTGATTATCTATTTAGGTAATAACCTTAAAAACAATACAATATGTTCGAAGGAGCATCAAATTTCGCAAAAGGTGTCGATAACGTTTTCTTACTCATATTTGCCATTTCATTCTTCTTTTTAATTGGGATATCGGCAATAATGATATGGTTTGTAATTCGTTACAACCGCAAAAAGCACCCTAAAGCTGTCCAAATGAAGGATAACATGAAATTGGAAGTTACATGGACAGTTATCCCATTCTTATTGGTTATGCTAATGTTTTATTACGGTTATGTGGCTTTTGAACCAATGAGAGTTGCTCCTAAAGATGCAATAGAAGTTAAGGTTACAGGTAGAATGTGGAGTTGGGAATTCGAGTACAGCAACGGGAAAATATCCAACGAACTTGTTCTACCTATAAAAAAGGCAGTAAAACTGAATCTTTACTCACCCGACGTAATTCACGGGTTATATGTACCAGCCTTTAGAATCAAGCAGGATGTTGTTCCTGGAAAAGAGAACTTCATGTGGTTTATCCCAAATTACAATGGAACCTACGAGATACTTTGCTCTGCATATTGCGGACTTAGACATTCGTTTATGGAAGCCAAAATTAGAGTTGTAAGCGAAGAGGAGTATGAAAAATGGTTAGCTGAAAAATCACCCGAAATGGAAGTAGGCGAAGGTTTTAAAGTTATTCAAAACAACGCTTGTACAGGTTGCCACTCATTGGATGGCTCTATTCTAGTTGGCCCAAGTTTTAAAGGTTTATATGACTCCCAGCGCGTTGTAATTGAAAATGGTGAAGAGAAAACTGTAATTGCTGACTCTACCTATATAAAAGAATCGATACTTGAACCCGACAAACAGGTAGTTAAAGGGTTTAAGCCTGGGATGATGCGAGCATACAACACAGTTCTTAAAGAGGACGAGATAAAATCTATTATTCATTACTTTGAAAAGCAATCGGAACAACCAAAATAAAGGCTCTATGAGCCTTTTCTTTTATCAATACATTAAAGATATAGTTTCGCTTTCCAAGCTGATCATTTCGGCTTCTATTACCTTTACAACCATTACAGGTTATGTGTTTTCAAAGGGATCGGTTGATTTTGTAATAATACCAACTCTTGTTGGTGTATTCCTACTTGCAGCAGGAGCATCAGCCATTAATCATATCATTGAGAGAAAAACAGATGCCTTAATGCCCCGCACTCAGAATCGGCCTATCCCTTCAGGACGGATAACGGTTGCAGAGGCAACCATTTGGGCATCACTATTCTTAATTGCTGGGGCTTCGCTCCTATTCATATATACAAATCCGGCATGTGTTATTCTTGGGTTATTTAATGCGCTTTGGTATAACCTTGTATATACTCCCATGAAAAGGGTTTCTACAATGGCCCTATTTGCAGGCACAATAACGGGTATCATACCATTCTTTATTGGAACCGTCGCTGCTACAAATCAGTTTCCACAACACGCACACCTCTTTATTGCCGTGTACATGTTCCTTTGGCAGATCCCGCACTTCCTTTTACTGCTCTGCAAATATGGCATTGAGTACGAAAAGGCTGGATTGGCCTCAATAACAAAAAGCACTTCGGTGGAGAAAGTCCTTATCATCTCTTACACTTGGATGATTGCGAGTTGTATTGCATCGCTATTCATACCTATTTTCGGAATTTCGCATCACGTTTCAACAGGCATAATAATAACAGCAATTGCAATTGCTGTAGCAATATTCATCCTATACAGCATCTTCATCAACAGAAAAATTCAAGATTACAAATCCGCATTTATTATCACCAACCTCATGCAAAGCGGATTTATGGTTGCCCTGATTTTTGACAATCTTATATAATCCAAACCTACATTCAGGTATAATCTCTCCTATAGTCCGACAAATCCAACTTTTTAAAACAATATCCTTTTTTCGGTAGGGTATTTTATTACAGCATTGTATTAGTAGTAAAATAACCAATTACACGTTCTTTAAAATTTTTCAGAAAAAATGGTAGGGTATTTTCAAGTGCAGTTGTATTAATGATAAACAGTCAAAAAACTGAAGGTCGTGAACTCAAAAAAAGGAAATATGGCAAATGGTTTCGCTAAGAAAGATTTTAGCAAAGCTGATTTTGAGTTCGGAGACATGCTCAAAGGTCTCAAAGTTCCATCTGGAAAATCAAAGGATCAGGCATGGCGAGCAATTGTTGAAAAGTTAAATGAGCAACCAGAGGTTAAGATTGTTTCTATTCCGAAGATGATACTAAAAATTGCCGCTTCTATAATTATAGCGCTTGCAGTTGGAGGAACAGTTTTAATTTATGGATATGGAAAAGTTACCGTTTATTCACCTAAAGGACAGCACATAACCCAACTTTTACCCGACAGCAGCAGTGTTCAGCTAAATGCCGACACAAGAATATCGTACAATAAAGTTCTTTGGTTTATTAATCGCAAGGTATACATCAATGGTGAAGCGTTGTTCAAGGTTAAGAAGGGTAAAAAATTCGATGTTGTAGCTGATTTAGCAACAACTACAGTTCTGGGAACAACATTCGATGTTTACGCTAGGAATGGAAAGGTAAAAGTCAGCTGTATAGAGGGTAGAGTATCCGTTACAAATAATAGTTCAAAGAATAAAGTGATATTAACGGCTGGGCTTCACACGCTATCAACAAAAAGCAAAATTACTGAACCTGTAAAAAGCATTAAGCACGATGAGGTTTCATGGACTTACGGCGAGTTTTACTTTACAAATGCTCCGTTAAGCGAAGTAATTAAAGAGATTGAGCGACAGTTTAATGTTGAGATTAACAGCAACTCGAGCGAAAAAAGGTATTATTCAGGCTATTTTAACAACAAAGATTTGAATGACGCTCTTAAGTTAGTTTGTATTCCAATGGAACTCACTTATACTGTAAATGGTAAATTAATTGAAATCAAATAATTAAACAGAAAATAATTGTTAAACTAAAAAACACAAGATTATGAAACGTACAAGTTTATTTATCGCAGCAAGTCTGCTAGTTCTAGGAGGTTTATTTACATCATGTCAAAAAAATGAAGAGACCGATCCAATGATTGAAATTATGCAAGACGATGATCAATCTGCTGAACTCTACGATGAGGTTGGAAAAGAAGTTGATGAGTTAACTATGACATCAACTCCTGAAAAATCATTGGCTGAATATGCAATGGCATCTTTTAATACAGGAAGTAGAACTGAGACTATTACAGAATCTGGCGATACTATTATTAGAACCGTAACTTTTGTAAACTGGGTTAATCCGAGAAATGAAAATGGTCATGTTAAAAACGGTGTTATAATAATTAAAGTTCTTGGCGGTCCACTTCAAGAAACATTTAAAAGAATTGTTCTGTTTCAGAACTTCACCATTGATGACATTAAAATAGAAGGTAAAAAAGAGATTAACAAAACAGGTGACTACACTTATTCTGTTGTTCTAACTGGTGGCAAAATTACGTTTACTGATGGAACAACTTATACCCGCGACTTTACAAGAACTAGAACTTGGGCTGAAGGTTATCTAACACCATTAACTGTATGGGATGATGTTTTTGAAATTGAAGGTACAGCAACAGGTACAAATCGTAAAGGAAACACATATACTCATACAATTACTACTCCTTTAGTTATTAAAAATGCTTGCCGATGGATTGTTGAAGGAATGATTGAACTTAAATCAGGCGATAAAACTGCAGTTCTTGATTATGGTGATGGAACATGCGACGATTTAGCTACAATAACTATTAATGGAGTTGTTAAAGACATAACATTAAGAGGAAAACGCAGATAGTTACAGGTTATTTTTATGATATGAGACCGCCCACAAGGCGGTCTTTTTTTTTAAAGCATGCGCAATTTAACAAAATTTCATATTTACATATCGATATATTTGCATGTTTGAATTATATTTGTAAAAAAATTACACACATGGCAAAGATAAAAGTAATAGAAACAAGATGCCCAAGAAACCACCCGTGTCCTGTTGTGAGAGCATGTCCACATAATGCTATTTCACAAAAAAATATGTTCAGCGCTCCAGAGATTATTGAAGAAAATTGTGCAAATTGCGGCAAATGTGTCAGGTTGTGCGGCTATGGTGCATTTCAAGTTGACAATCAAAAATAAATAATATATGAAACAGATAATAGCTATTTCATTTTTTGCTTTGCTATTAGCAATGCAATCATGTGGGTCGAAAAGTGAGAATAAAAACCAAAATGTAAATGGTGAAAGCAAAAACGAGACAACCATACATATCACCCGTGCTGATTTCTTAGCAAAGATCATCGACTTTACTAAAGATGCTGCAAATCCAAAATACCTAGGCGACAAGCCATGTATAGTTGATTTTTACGCCTCATGGTGCGGCCCTTGTAAAATTGCATCGCCTATTCTTGAAGAACTTGCTAAAGAGTATGAAGGGAAAATCTATATCTACAAGGTAAATACTGAGGCAGAGCGTCAACTTGCTGGAGAAATTGGAATCCAAAGCATCCCAACGTTCTTATATTTTCCGATGGAGGGTAAACCATTCTCATCAATGGGAATTGCTAAGACTCCAGAGGAAACAAAGCAGATGTTTAAAGATATAATTGAAAAAGAGTTGTTAAAAATTATGAAATAGCTTATAAATATTCAATTAGGCCAAAGTGCAAAGAGATGATCTTTGCACTTTTTTTTTTGGTTTAAAACTATCATATTTGAACAAAAATCCTTTATGTTCACAAAAGCAATTGTTCGCAAACCATGTAAAAACATGGTAAATGGTATTACCTCAGCAAAATTGGGAGTTCCAAATTACGAAAACGCCCTTAAACAACATGCTGGCTATGTTGATGCACTTAAAAAGTGTGGATTACAGGTTACGGTGCTCGAAGCTAATGAAAATTACCCCGATTCAGTTTTTGTTGAAGATACTGCGTTAATTACTCCTAAGTGCGCAATATTAATGAATCCCGGAACCGAATCGAGAAATGGAGAGAAAACTGAGATTGAGCAAACGCTCAAATCATTTTTCCCTGAACTAAAATATATCGAAAATCCCGGTACTGTTGATGGTGGTGATGTAATGATGGTTGATAATCATTTCTACATTGGCCTTTCGAAACGAACAAATAAGGAAGGTGCTAACCAGCTAATTGGAATCTTAAAGAGGCATGAACTAACCGGTTCTACAGTTGCTCTAAAAACGGTATTACATCTAAAAACAGGTGTTAATTATTTAGATAAAAACAATCTTCTTGCATTTGGAGAATTTCTGATTAAACAGGAATTTGGTAAGTTTCAATTAATTGAAATTCCATCAGAAGAGGCATACGCAGCAAATAGTCTTTGGATAAATGGCAAAGTATTAGTCCCAAAAGGTTTTCCAAAAACGCTTAATCTTATCAAAAAAGCTGGTTACGAAACCATTGAGGTTGATGTGTCGGAATTCCGCAAACTTGACGGGGGCTTAAGCTGTTTATCGCTTAGATTTTAGTTTATTAAACCATTTTAGATAGGGTTGATCTTACTTTTCAACAAACTAACACCCAAAATACATGAGAAAACTAAATTTACTGCTGCTTTTTATTGCTTTTGCAACACTCAAACTATCTGCACAGGTAAATGATACTGACCAAATAAAAGATGTAATCAACAAAGCGTATATCGAAGGATTGCATAATGGTGGTAATCTCGATGAGACTCGAAAAGGTTTTCATCCTGGTTTTGATCTTCTAATTCTGAAAAACAACCAATTGGAGAAACTCCCCATTTACAGTTGGATAGAAAGTTCAGAGAAAAAAAGAAAGGAAAATCCTACTCCTCCTGCTATTAAAACAACAGTAAATTTTGTAAATATTGATATTACGGGTACTTCTGCTGTTGCTAAGATAGAACTTTTACGTGAGGGGAAATTAATCTTTACAGATTACCTATCATTATATAAATTTGAAGAGGGCTGGAGAATTGTTGGGAAAATTTATTTCAAGCATATCTAAACGAGAATTATTATAACATAAAAAGGGGCATAAAGCCCCTTTTTCTATAATTTCAAAAGAATTTGCTAAACTAAAGGTTTGCCCATTTTAAGAACCGGTTTTCCTGCTAAATCGTTAATAATGATACCAGCCATCATATAAAGTGCAGCAAAAGCACATACTATTAACTCATAACCAGCTACAACATTGAATGTAGGATTTCCAAAGTGACCTAAGTCAAGAAGGATGAAACCAATCAATAGGGTTAAGAATGTAAATGCCATTGCTTTATGAACCCTTAATGAAGCAATAAACATAATAAGTGTATAAATAGTCCAAGCAACCAGAAAATAGCCAACATCAGTAGCAGAAGGTTCATAAACCTTTAGCACTTTAAGTAACCATATAATACCAAGGCTAATCCAGAATGCGCCATAAGATACAAATGCACTATAACCGAAGTTATTGCCCATTTTTTGCTCTTGAAAACCAGCAATCATTTGCGCTAAACCACCAAAAATAAGACCCATAGCAAGAACAGGGCCAATACCCATTAAACCGATGTTATGAAATTGCAGTAAAAGGGTTGTTAATCCAAATCCAGCCAAACCCACTACTGCTGGGTTTCCATTTTTAATTTCGCTCATTTTATTATGTTATATTAATTTTCTGAAAGGGCGCAAAGATATAAAAATCTTCATTATTCCAAAACGCATCAATGCTATTGAAAACATTGTAATAAAAGAGTATACGCAACAGATTCTATTTGTTGAATTATTGTTAGAAATTTAGAATAGAAATTTTAACTGTACCTTACAGTTGCTAGACTTCTCAAGTTATCAATGCTATTTTCAATAGCATTTCCAACAACGACCATATCGGCTCCTGCATCCCAAGCTGCTTTTACTTGCTGAGGTGTCTTTAGTCCACCACCAACAATAAGAGGTATGTTAATCTCGTCTCGAACAGCTTTAATCATATCAACAGGTACAACATTTCTTGCACCGCTTCCCCCTTCGAGGTAAATCAATTTCATTCCGAGCTGTTCCCCTGCCATTGCTGTTGCAACTGCAATATCAATTTTGGCAGATGGGATTGGCATTGTATTACTCATATACTGAACCGAGGTTTGCACACCACCATCAATAAGAATATATCCTGTTGAAATAACCTCTAATCCACTTTTTTTAATTGAATTCGATGCAAGAACATGATTGCCAATTAAAAAATCGGCATTACGCCCTGACAATAACGATAACAAAAGAATTGCATCTGCTTCAGAGCTGAAATGCATAGCGTTACCTGGGAATAGAACAACTGGAATGTCTGATAGTTGTTTTATAGCTGAAACAAATGAACCAATATCATTTTTCACAAAACTCCCACCTACAAGAATTAGGTTTACATTACTCTCCTTGGCAATGAGTAAGAGCTTTAAGAGATGCTTTTTATTACACTTATCGGGGTCAAGTAGTAATGCGAAGAGTTTCACCTTACCTATTGATTCTATTATTTTACTATAAATTGTATTAACCATGCTATATAATATAATTGGGATGAGGGGAAATGATACCTATTTAAAAACCCATGAAAGACAATAATCTTCAAAAAAAACATACTTAAGCTCAAGTCTATGATTTTCATTAGCATCTAAAACATCAACATAAACAGATCCCGATTCATTTAAAATCTTAAATTCCTGAATATTAATATCGTTAGTAAAATTCTTTGCACATATCCACGGTAACTTGTAAACTGATTCCTTAATACACCATGCAAGAGCTAACGAATGGTTATGTTTAATATTTATCCAATTCAACTCATTTTGAGTAAGATATCTATCGGCAACCATTTTGAAGTTTCTATTCACTCGTTCAATATCAACGCCAATGCTCAACTTCTGGCAAAATCCGATGACAACTATTCTTGCTGTATGGCTTATGGATATATATGGGTTACCCTCATAATAAAACGGTCTCCCGTTTGGGTGATAATTCAGAGCCTCAAAGTGATTTAAGCGGTCGAGCACTGCCCTTGTAACCATTCTTTCTATCCGACGTCGTGGTAAGGCATAAGTATCAGTCAGATCAATTCCTGTAAGCATTCTTAACTCATGCTCAGTCTCAGTAACTTTCCAAATGGCAATTTGCGAATTGTTATCCTCTATTACCCTATATAACCCCATAACATTAATCTATTTCCATTCAAGAGTTTCGATTAGCGCAATCATATCTTTACCGAAAAAGTCGATAGCGGGAGCTAACGAATCCTTATTTGGGTGGGTACTAAAATAAAGTGCACCCCTTAAAAAGTGCTTTACAGAATCGGTAACATAGAATTGGAATGAACTTGCAGCATCGCCTCGAATATCGTAAAGTATTCCATACACCTTTTTATTAGCATCAATAAATTGCTTCTCATTAATAGCATCAGCTTTTATAGTATGCTTGTATGCAAGGGTTCTTATATCCTCTGTAAGAGCATCAAGATTTCCATTAACGTGCTTATAGCTGATATGAAACTTTGCTTTGTATTTTGGGAACTCAACATTTATCCAATACGGCTCGGCTCCACGCTGATTGTCTTTAACAATCTTACCATAAACAGGGTACTGGAATTTATATGGGAAGGTGGTGTCAAATAATCGATATTGTTTCTCAGGAAAATCAATTCTAAAGTATCCTCTTGGCTTTGGAATAGGGGCCGACTGACAACCAATCAATAGCAAGTCAAAAGCAGCTAAAAAAATGTTTATGTAAACGATTCGCATTGTATACAATTATTAAGTCAAAATGCAATAAAAACGCACATCAAAGATAGGCTGAAAATAGGTTTAATGATAATAAAATAAGAAGAAAGGGTTAACGATTCAAATTTTAAATCGATAACCCTTGATCAATAATATATTCGACCACTAGAATGGCAAATCGTCTGGTTCTGGGACAGAACCTTGAGGTTCGTTAACAGAAGTGCTTTCCATTGATTTAGTTTGATTATTACTATTCCCTTCGGA
>JBPXJX010000818.1:0-7569 GCA_051715525.1 Bacteroidales bacterium | reverse complement strand
TCCTGCAATAAACTTATTTGGATCGCTATCATCCAAATATTGGTTTTCTTTTGGAAGCGTTTCCAAAATGTCAAGATATTCCTCTTCTGTTAGGAAGTCGAGATACTTAACACCATCCGCTGCTTTAATACCTGGGTTGATAACCACATAGCGCTCGTAGTAGATAATTACATCGAGTTTTTTGGATGGCAAACCAAGTAGATATCCAATTTTGTTGGGCAGCGAACGGAAATACCATATGTGAGCCACAGGAACCACAAGGTTGATGTGTCCCATCCTTTCGCGACGAACTTTCTTTTCGGTTACTTCAACACCGCAACGGTCGCAAACAATACCCTTATAACGGATACGCTTGTACTTACCGCAATGGCATTCGTAATCCTTCACAGGACCGAAAATTCTTTCACAGAATAACCCGTCACGTTCAGGTTTGTAAGTTCTATAATTGATGGTTTCAGGTTTTAGCACCTCGCCACTAGAGCGCTCTAGCACTTCCTCTGGAGAGGAAAGGCTGATTGTTATCTTTGTAAAGTTGCTTTTAACCTTATTTTCCCTTCTGAACGACATAATCTGATTGTTAATAAGTTAAGTTTTGCATTTAATAGCCATGCTATTTCAATGGCGAATTGATCAGCAAAACATGCTATTCAAGATTAACGCTTAATCCTAAGCCACGAAGCTCATGTAGAAGAACGTTTAGCGACTCTGGTATACCAGGTTGTGGCATCATTTCTCCTTTTACAATTGATTCGTATGCTTTAGCACGCCCAACTACGTCATCGGACTTAATTGTAAGTATCTCTTGTAGAATGTGTGATGCACCGAATGCTTCAAGTGCCCATACCTCCATTTCACCGAAACGCTGACCTCCGAACTGTGCTTTACCGCCAAGAGGTTGTTGTGTAATAAGTGAGTAAGGACCAATTGAACGAGCATGCATCTTATCATCTACCATGTGACCTAACTTAAGCATATAGATCATACCAACAGTTGCTGGTTGATCGAACTTTTCGCCAGTTCCACCATCGTATAGATAGGTCTTTCCAAATCTTGGAACACCTGCCTTATCGGTATAGCTGCAAATATCTTCTAGGGTTGCACCATCAAAGATATGGGTACTAAATTTCAATCCTAGCTCTTTACCTGCCCAACCAAGAACGGTTTCGTAGATTTGTCCAAGGTTCATACGCGAAGGCACACCTAGTGGGTTAAGTACGATATCTACTGTAGTTCCATCCTCAAGGTAAGGCATATCCTCATCGCGAACAATACGAGCAACAATACCCTTATTACCGTGACGACCTGCCATTTTATCACCAACTTTCACTTTACGTTTTTTGGCAATATAAACCTTGGCTAGCTGAACAATACCTGCTGGAAGCTCATCACCAATAGTGATATTAAACTTCTTACGCTTGTACTCAGCATCGTACTCTTTCCATTTAAGGATGTAGTTATAGATTACCGAGCGAATTAAATCATTCTTCTTCTTATCGGTAGTCCATTTGTTTGGATTAACATTCTTATAGTCAATGTCAACCAACATCTTATGAGTAAACTTCACTCCACGAGGGATAATCTCTGCATCGAAACTATCGTAAACACCTTGAGATGTTTTACCATTTACAATGAAGAAAAGTTTATCAATTAATCTTTCTAGAAGATCTTTGGCAACATTATCGAACTCCTCATCAATTTTAGATAAAAGGTTCTTTTCAGTAGCCTTTCCTTTCTTAGGATCTTTGATTGAGCGAGAGAATAACATTTTATCGATAACAACACCATGTAGCGATGGAGAGGCTTTTAACGAAGCATCTTTAACATCACCCGCTTTATCGCCAAAGATTGCTCTAAGCAATTTTTCTTCAGGTGTTGGATCTGATTCACCTTTTGGAGTGATTTTACCAATTAGGATATCGCCAGGAGATACGTTTGCACCAATACGGATCATACCGTTTTCATCAAGGTCTTTGGTAGCCTCTTCAGAAACGTTTGGTATATCTGCTGTTAGCTCTTCTAAACCACGTTTGGTGTCACGAACTTCAAGGATATACTCATCTATGTGAATTGATGTGAAAATATCATCACGAACAATACGCTCGCTAATAACTATAGCATCCTCAAAGTTATAACCTTTCCATGGCATGAACGCCACTTTTAAGTTACGACCAAGAGCGAGTTCACCCTTCTTGGTAGCATACCCTTCAGTTAGAATCTGACCTTTTTTAACCTCTTGACCTTTCTCAACCATTGGTTTTAGGTTGATACAGGTACTTTGGTTGGTTTTCTTGAATTTAGGTAATTTATAGCGTTTAACCTCAGGGTTAAAGCTTACAAAACGTTCATCTTCGGTTCTGTTGTATTTAACAATAATCTCCTCCGCATCAACGTATTCAACAATACCATCCTCCTCAGCAACAACCTGAACGCGGCTGTCTCTAACAACAGGACCCTCGAGTCCAGTTCCTACAATTGGATCTTCAGGTTGTAACAAAGGTACAGCCTGACGCATCATGTTCGATCCCATAAGCGCACGGTTTGCATCGTCGTGCTCAAGGAAAGGAATAAGTGATGCAGCAATTGAGGCAATCTGATTTGGGGCAATATCCATTAAATCGACGGTTTCCTTCTCTGATAGAGGGAAGTCACCTTCGTAACGAGATTTTACTCTTGGGTTGATGAAATTACCTTCGCTATCTAGCTCAGCATTTGCCTGAGCAATAATTTTAGCTTCTTCTTCTTCGGCGCTTAGGTAAGTTACTTCCTCACTTGTTAATCCAGCTTTACCAGCGTCTACCTTACGGTATGGGGTTTCGATGAAACCAAGTTGGTTAATCTTTGCATAAACACAAAGTGAAGATATAAGACCGATATTTGGACCTTCAGGAGTTTCGATTGGGCAAAGACGACCATAGTGCGTATAGTGTACGTCACGAACCTCGAAACCTGCACGCTCACGCGATAAACCTCCAGGACCTAGTGCAGAAAGACGACGCTTGTGAGTCATCTCGGCAAGAGGGTTGGTTTGATCCATGAACTGTGAAAGCTGATTAGTTCCAAAAAACGAATTGATAACCGAAGATAATGTCTTCGAGTTAATCAAATCAATTGGAGTAAATACCTCGTTGTCGCGAACGTTCATCCTTTCACGGATAGTTCTTGCCATACGTGCTAAACCAACGCTAAATTGACCAGCAAGCTGTTCGCCTACCGTTCTTACACGACGGTTACTTAAGTGGTCGATATCATCAACATCAGCCTTTGAGTTGATGAGTTCGATTAAGTACTTAATAATTTCAATAATATCTTCTCTGGTAAGAACCTTAGTATCCATTGCTGTGGATAGGTTAAGCTTCTTATTGATACGGTAACGACCAACTTCACCAAGATCGTATCTTTTATCAGAGAAGAAAAGTTTATCAATTACGTCTCGAGCTGTAGCCTCATCGGGTGGCTCCGAGTTTCGTAACTGACGATAGATATGAACTACAGCCTCTTTTTCAGAGTTACATGGGTCTTTCTGTAGTGTGTTATAAATAATGGCAAAATCTGAAATGCTCTGATTTTCCTTATGCAAAAGAATCGACTTAGTTCCTGAATCAACGATTTCATCAATATGCTCGTTTTCAAGAATAGTCTCACGGTCAAGAATTATTTCGTTACGTTCAATTGATACTACTTCTCCAGTATCCTCGTCAACGAAATCTTCAACCCAAGTTTTAAGAACCCTAGCAGCTAATCTTTGACCTACACACTTTTTAAGGTTTGCTTTTGATACCTTAATTTCGTCAGCAAGGTTAAATATTTCAAGGATATTCTTATCACTTTCGTAACCAATAGCCCTTAAAAGGGTGGTCACTGGTAATTTCTTTTTACGATCGATATAAGCATACATCACGTTATTGATGTCGGTAGCAAACTCAATCCATGAACCCTTGAATGGGATAATACGTGCTGAATAAAGTTTGGTACCATTAGCGTGTACGCTTTGACCAAAGAAAACACCTGGTGAACGGTGAAGCTGCGAAACAACAACGCGCTCAGCACCGTTAATAACAAATGTCCCACGAGGGGTCATATATGGTATAGTTCCCAAATATACGTCCTGAACAACAGTGTCAAAATCCTCATGTTCGGGATCGGTACAATATAGTTTCAGTTTAGCCTTTAGCGGTACGCTAAAAGTTAAACCACGTTCTAAACACTCCTCAATTGCATAGCGGGGAGGGTCGATATAGTAATCGAGAAACTCGAGTACAAAGTTATTACGTGTATCTGTAATAGGGAAATTTTCGCCAAAAACCTGAAATAGTCCCTCTCTCTTACGATCTTCAGGTGAAGTTCCAAGTTGAAAGAACTCCTCAAAAGATTTTAACTGTATCTCGAGAAAATCGGGATAGTTAATGGGCGACTGTGCTTTAGCGAAGCAAATTCTGTTTGTATTTGAATACATTGTTGGTCGAATTAGTTGAACCGATACGATAATCAAAACAATAAAAAGGCTTAGAATCTATTAGATAGATTCTAAACCTCTAAATACCTAATATCAGGCTTTCGCTATTTAAGTTCAACTTCTGCTCCTGCCTCTTCGAGTTGTGCTTTAAGAGATTGTGCTTCTTCCTTAGAAACGCCTTCCTTAATTGCTTTAGGAGCAGCGTCAACTACATCTTTAGCCTCTTTTAAGCCAAGACCTGTAAGCTCTTTAACAAGCTTAACAACTTGTAGTTTTGCACCACCTGCTGATTTTAAAATCACATCGAATGTTGATTTTTCAGCGGCTGCAGCACCTTCGCTAGCAGCTGGAGCAGCAGCAACAGCTACAGCAGCTGCAGCTGGCTCAATGCCATATTCGTCTTTTAGAATCTTAGCAAGTTCGTTAACTTCTTTTACTGAAAGGTTAACTAAATCTTCTGCAAATTTCTTAAGATCTGCCATTTTTCTTAGAATTTAAATTATTTCCAAACTAAATTTATTGTTCTTTTTCTGATAGTGTTTTAACAACACCTGCAAGAATGTTACGGCCGGATTGTAATCCAGAAACAACGTTTTTAGCGGGTGATTGTAACAGAGCGATAACGTCAGCAATAAGTTCATTTTTGCTCTTAAGGCTAACTAACGCTTCAAGTTGATTTTCACCTACATATATTGATTCTTCTACAAATGCGGCTTTCAGTAAGGGTTTAGGATTAGCCTTTCTAAATTCCTTAATAAGCTTCGCTGGTACGTTACCTGATTCGGTAAACATAACAGAAGTTGACCCTTTAATTGAGTCGTAGAGCTGCGTAAAATCTGATTTTCCACTTTTCTCTAACGCCTTAATAAAGAGGGTGTTTTTTACCACAACCAATTCAATCTGTTTCTCAAAACATTTCCTACGTAGTTTGCTAGTTGATTCAGCATTCAAATCAGAAATATCTGTAAGATAGAAATGAGGGTATTTATTTATCTGCTCAGTGAGCTTATCGATTAATAAATTTTTATCTTCCCTTCTCATAGTGCTATTGGGTCTGTAATAAATTAGTTCGTATCGGCAACTGATTTCGTATCGATAGCAATTCCTGGGCTCATAGTACTTGAAATGTAAATGCTTTTTACATAAGTACCTTTAGCTGATGAGGGTTTAAGTTTAATAATTGTATTAATAAACTCAAGTGCATTCTCAACGAGTTGTTCCGGTGCGAATGAAACCTTCCCGATTGATGAGTGGATTATTCCGAACTTATCAACCTTGAAGTCAATCTTACCCTGTTTTACCTCTTTTACAGCCTTGTCCACATCCATGGTAACTGTACCACTTTTGGGGTTTGGCATTAGACCACGTGGTCCTAGAACACGGCCAAGTGCACCCACTTTAGCCATAACGGTTGGCATAGTGATGATAACATCAATATCTGTCCAACCACCCTTTATCTTTTCGATATAGTCATCTAGTCCTACATGATCAGCACCAGCTTGGCGTGCAGCTTCTTCTTTATCAGGAGTACATAACACCAATACGCGAGTTACTTTACCAGTTCCGTGAGGAAGTGTAACAACGCCACGTACCATTTGATTCGCTTTACGAGGATCGACTCCTAAACGGATATCAAGATCCACCGAGGCATCAAATTTTGTTGATGTAATATCCTTCAAAAGGGCAGCTGCCTCTGAAAGCCGGTAATGCTTATTGGCTTCTACTTTAGACAGAGCAAGCTTCCTGTTCTTTGTCAGTTTAGTCATTGCGCAATAGAGGTTAGAGGTTAATTACCCGGATAATTACCGGTTACAGTTATACCCATACTGCGGGCAGTCCCTGCCACCATCTTCATCGCTGACTCCATAGTGAAGCAGTTCAGATCGGGCATTTTATCCTTTGCGATTTCCTGAACCTGTTCCCAGGTTACCGAGGCAATCTTTTTACGATTTGGCTCCGCTGAGCCGGACTTCTGCTTTGAAACTTCAAGCAGTTGAACAGCTACTGGAGGAGTTTTAACAACGAAATCAAACGACTTATCGCCATACACAGTAATAACTACTGGTAAAACTTTGCCGGCTTGAGTTTGAGTTCTTGCATTGAATTGCTTGCAGAACTCCATGATGTTAACTCCTTTCGAGCCGAGAGCGGGACCTACAGGTGGTGATGGGTTAGCAGCACCTCCCTTGATCTGGAGCTTAATAAATCCAGCAACTTCCTTAGCCATAATGCTTTAGCTCTTAAATTTTTATTCCTTTTCTACTTGCATAAAACTTAACTCCAATGGAGTTTTTCGGCCGAAGATTTTCACCATAACCTTCAGCTTCTTCTTTTCCTCGTTTACTTCCTCAATTACTCCGGAGAATGAGTTAAAAGGACCATCAATAACTTTCACCGTTTCACCGACATAGTATGGCACATTGATCTCTTCCTCGTTACCTGCTAGCTCATCAACTTTACCTAGGATGCGATTAACCTCCGAGATACGTAATGGGATAGGATCGTTCGTTTTAGGATCGCCTAAAAAGCCGATAACGTTAGGAATATCTTTAAGAATATGAGGGATTTCACCTACAAGATTTGCTTCGATAAGAACATAACCGGGATAGAAAATTCTCTCCTTGCTGATCTTTTTACCGTTACGTATTTGGTAAACCTTCTCAGTAGGAATAAGAACTTGAGCGATAAAGTCATGTAATTTCAAACGATTAACTTCGTTATCAACGTACTCCTTTACCTTCTTTTCTTTCCCACCAATGGCTCGAAGAACATACCATTTCTTTACATTCTCTTCCATTGTAGCTAATTCCTAATTTAGTAAAGCAACTTGTAAATGGTTTCCATAATTTTCTCAAAACTAATGTCCATGAGGAACACAACCACTGCGATTAATAGGGAAGCAATCATTGCTATCAATGCGCTTGATTGAAGATCTTTCCACGTTGGCCACGAAACCTTGTGAACAAGTTCACTGTATGTTTCGTTAAAATATTCTACTATTTTCATATGTGGATACATTTTGCACGGGAGGAGCGACTCGAACGCCCGACACTCGGTTTTGGAGACCGATGCTCTACCAACTGAGCTACACCCGTAGGCAAAGATTGATCCCATGA
>JBPXJX010000817.1:0-10460 GCA_051715525.1 Bacteroidales bacterium | reverse complement strand
TAATAGTTTAGGTTTTAAGAACCGCCGAAAGGCGGTTTTTTTATTTGCATACATTAACAGTGTAAATATGGATTTACTTAAATTCTTTTATACATTTGATTGATTAATTTCTATTAATATGGATTCCGAGAAGTATTTTGTACTCAGCCCCGATATCAAGGCAGGTCAAGTTTTTATAGATTCGTTTACAGGATTAACCTTTGGTATAAGACACATTACATTTGATAGGCTTGCATATGGGAGCATTACCTTTCCCAAAGCTGAGTCGCAAGAGATAAATAACGTGAGCCCTGGTCACAAATGGCAATTTACTTTTAATAGTAAAGCTTTTGAGTTAACCCTTCTTGAACTCAATTATTTAAACGACACTTTTAGGATTCAAATTTTAGAGAAATAGCATAAAACTATAGCTCGGGTCTACGTTTTAACTCCTCGGGCGAAAGTATATGGCTAAACTCACACTCTGGTAGCGCTATATGCTCGTATCGCTGATTTCGTAGTTGTGGAATATAACCCGCATCAACAATTGCTTTTTGTATGCCGTAGGCATCCATTCTATTCTTAGCCCCAGCAGAAGAAACAACATTTTCTTCAATCATTATTGAGCCAAAATCGTTTGCCCCAGAGTGTAAGCAAACCTGAGCAGTATCTTTGCCTACAGTAAGCCACGATGCTTGAATATGCTTGATATTGTTAAGCATTATCCTACATATTGCTATTGTACGGATGTACTCCTCGGGGCTGACAGTTGTTTTAACGCCAAGATCTTCGAGTTTAGTGCCAACACCTTGGAAGGTCCAAACAATAAAGTTCAGAAAGCCAGGATCTCCTTTTTCCTTTTTAGCTTGTAAATCACGAATTTTTATAAGATGCTCAATTCGCTCTTCAATAGTTTCAATATGGCCAATCATCATCGTTGCCGATGTTACAAGTCCAAGTTTGTGGGCTTCGCCCATTACATAGAGCCAAGCCTGCGCGGAGGGTTTGCCTGGCGATACGAATTTCCTCACCCTATCAACTAAAATTTCGGCACCTGCACCAGGTAAGCTATCGAGACCTGCTTCCATAAGGGCAATAAGAACCTCTCTGTACGAGAGTTTATCAATTTTAGCGATAAATGCAATTTCTGGTGGACCAAGAGCATGAAGCTTAATATTTGGAAACATCTCTTTAAGCTCACTGAAAAGAGATGTATAGAATTCTAACCCAAGTTTAGGATGCAAGCCGCCTTGCAAAAGAAGTTGATCGCCACCATATCGTTGTAGCTCTTCAATTTTAAGCTTATATTCGGCAATAGACGTGATGTAAGCCGTTTCGTCGGAAAGGTTGCAATGAAAATTGCAAAATTTGCATCCCGAAACACAAACGTTGGTTATGTTTACATTTCTGTCAATTTGCCAGGTAACCTTATTGCCGGGAACATGAATTTTTCTCAACTCGCTTCCAACAAACATTAGCTCATGAGTAGAGGCATTTTGATAAAGGAAAACACCCTCCTCTAAAGTCAGAGGAGTTAATGATAAGGCTTTATTTAACAGCTGATTAATGTCCATTTAAGAGAATTTAAGTAGTTATAAAAGTACAAAAAAATAGCAAACCTTTTTTTTATTGCGGTCATTTGGATCAATTCAATTTGCTAGGGTTTTTAATTAAATGAAAAAACATCACAACTACAATCTTGTTAAATCTTTGAACCTTGGCCTTTTTTTATACTTTTGTACGATAAACCTTAAAAAGTAAAAAAGGTTGATTATGAGCGAAGAAAAAGTAAGAGTAGGGATAACTCAAGGAGATATCAATGGTATTGGATATGAGGTGATTATTAAAACCTTTTCCGATCCACGTGTTAATGAACTTTGCATTCCCATTTTGTACGGCTCGCCTAAGGTGGCAGCATATCATCGAAAGGCGTTAAATGTTGAAAATTTTAGCTTTAACCAGATAAAAGATGCCAGCGAGGCTAACGCCAGAAAGGTCAATATTGTTAACTGTATGGACGAGAACGTTCGTGTTGAGTTGGGTAAATCAACTGAATACGGCGGACAGGGCTCTTTGCTATCCCTTAAAGCGGCAATTGCCGATATTAAAGCAAAGAAAATAGATGTATTACTTACAGCCCCAATCGATAAGCACAACGTGCAGGGGCAAAATTTCAACTTTCCTGGGCATACTGAATTTTTAGCAAGTAGTTTCGATTGTAATGAAGTGCTTATGCTCATGATCAGTGAAGTTATGAAAGTTGGTGTGGTAACTGGCCACGTTCCTATTGCTAAAGTACCATCAATGATTACTAAGGATGCAATTCTTTCGAAGTTACGAATATTAAATCGATCACTAATCCAAGATTTCGCCGTTCGCCGACCACGAATAGCTGTACTTGGACTTAACCCCCATGCTGGTGATCATGGTGTTATAGGCGAGGAGGAGCAAAATATAATTATTCCGGCCATTAACGAGGCCAATAACGAGGGCATTGTTGCTTTAGGTCCTTATCCTGCCGACGGATTTTTTGGATCCGAAAATT
Organism: Bacteroidales bacterium; assembly: GCA_051715525.1. GTDB lineage: Bacteria > Bacteroidota > Bacteroidia > Bacteroidales > Tenuifilaceae > UBA8529. Next base: position 7,936 of record JBPXJX010000817.1, on the reverse strand, counting down.
TTGTGAAGTTTGATGCAATTCTTGCCATGTATCACGATCAAGGTTTAGCACCATTTAAAACAGTAAATTTTGATACAGGAATAAATTATACTGCCGGATTACCAGTAATTAGGACTTCGCCAGCCCACGGTACAGCTTATGAGATAGCCGGGAAGGGCGAGGCTTCACCAAACTCGTTCCGACAAGCTTTGTACCTTGCAGTTGATCTTTTCAACAATAGGCAACAGTATAAAGAACTAACCAGCAATCCATTGCAAAGGGTCGACCCTGAAACAATTTAATAATAGCTGAAATGTTTGAGTACATTAAAGGTTCAATTGCTGAGTTAACTCCTGCATATGTTATTGTTGAGTCGGCAGGGATTGGATATAACATTCATATTTCACTACAGACATATAGTAGCCTCGAATCGAAAAAGGAAGCTACCGTATTCTTGCATCAGGTTGTGAGGGAGGATGCTCACCTACTTTTTGGTTTTGCTGAGAAAGAGGAGCGAGAGCTCTTTCGTTTACTTATAAGCGTTTCTGGGGTTGGTGCAAATACAGCGAGAGTTATCCTTTCGTCGATGAGTGCATCTGAAATACAGAAAGCTATTCAAAGCGCCGACATTAATGCCCTTAAGCAAATTAAAGGGATTGGACTTAAAACAGCTCAACGTATAGTCGTAGATTTAAAAGACAAGGTATTTGGCAAGGAGTTGGGAGAGTCACAATTATTTTCGAATTTAAACAATACAACAAAGGGTGAAGCGTTATCTGCATTAGTAATGCTTGGCTTTAATAAAGCAGCGGCCGAGAAGGTTCTCGATCAACTTTTAAAGGAAGACAGCAAGCAAAGCGTTGAGAGTCTTATCAAACTAGCATTGAAGCGTTTATAGTAAGTATTTAGAGGATTGAAAATTTTTTATCGAAATAAATTAGCAGGATTAACCATCGCTGCCTCTGTTTTTTTTGCTACATCAGCAGAGGCCTTCTCGCATTTAAGTTTAGGTGCACCTAAAATAGCAAGCAATTTTAACCGAAATGCTTTTGCTTTAGGCTTGAATCAACCACAGGATACCACTCTCAAGCTACCTTATCCATTAAAAAAGGATGATACTTTTGCAGCTGAAAAGAGAAATCGTTCCCCTTTTGATCTTGAGATGCCTTCAAATATCAAGGTTACGGTAGAATATGACCCTAAAGCGAAGCAATATATTATATATGAAAAGGTAGGTAATTATAATATTAAACCTCCACGAGTGATGAGTGAGGATGAGTATCGAAGCTATCAATTCGAAAACTCAGTGAGGGAATATTGGCGTAAGAAAAGTGCAGGTGAATCGTTTGATGCTGGATCGGGATTGTTGCCTCGAATGCAAGTGGGTGGTGAAACTTTTGACAGGATTTTTGGGAGTAATGTTGTTGAGATTATCCCAGAGGGAACTGCTGAGTTGAGCTTTGGTCTGAAGCATCAAAAAACTGAAAATTCCTATATTAACATCGATCAGCGTAAAAGCACAACGTTTGATTTTAGCTCGAAAATCCAGATGAACGTTAATGGCAAGGTTGGCGATAAGCTTCGCATGTCGGTTCAGTACAATACCGAGGCCACTTTCGACTTCGAAAACAATGTTAAGGTTGAGTACACTGGTTATGAGGATGAGATAATTCAGAAAATTGAGGCCGGAAACGTTTCGTTGCCACTTCCTGGTACCCTAATAACCGGTAGCCAAAGCTTGTTTGGTTTTAAAACACAACTTAAGTTCGGTCGTTTAAACATAACATCAGTTGTATCGAAACAGAATGGGCAAAGCCAGGTTATTGAGGTAAAAGGAGGAGCACAAACTACCGAATTTTCGGTAAACGCCGATGAGTATGATGCAAACAAGCACTACTTCCTTTCGCCATATTTCAGGAAAAAGTATAATGAAGCATTGAGGTACTTACCCGTTGTTAACTCTCCGATTAGGATAACTAAAGTTGAGGTTTGGATAACTAACAACAGTCAGAATAATGCCGACTCGCGCGACATTGTTGCCTTTGTTGACCTAGGGGTATCAAGTGAGGATTTATTCGAAAAATCGTTAGGAACCAATGTTGGACCGCCTGATAATAAGTTGAATAATCTTTTCAACAATCTAAGGCTTTTTGATCCCGATTCAAAGTTTAGGGATATTAAGGAGCTCGAAACCGAAATGCAAAACGCTGGGTTGCTTAGGCCAAACTTTAAACAAGGACGAGGTTATGAAAAGATACAGCTTGCAAGAAAATTATTACCTAATGAGTATAGCCTTAATTCCTTTTTAGGCTATATATCTTTAAACTCCCCGCTAGGGAGTAATCAGCAGTTGGCTGTGGCATTCGAGTATACTTTAGACGGTCTTCTTTATCAAGTTGGAGAGTTTTCAACAGATGGAATTAGCGCCCCTGATGCACTTTATTTAAAACTTCTAGCAGGGATGGATAAGAGCCCAAAGATTAAACCGATGTGGGACTTGATGATGAAAAATATTTACAAGCTTGGGAATGTTTATCAGGTCAGCAAGGAGGATTTTTTACTAGATGTATATTACCGCGATGACATAATTGGTACAGATATTAGATACATCAATGAGGGGCGTATAGCCAATGTGCCGTTAATAAAGGTTTTAGGGCTCGACAATCTGAATTCCCAGAATGATCAAAAACCCGATGGGATTTTTGACTTTTTGGACGATGTACCTAATAATACTACAGAAGCAAAGGTTCCAATAACAATAAACGCGCAGTATGGTAGAGTTATTTTTCCAGTTCTTGAACCATTTGGGAAGGATCTTAGGGTAAAAATTGGCAATAATGCTTTAGCCGATAAGTATGTATATCAAGAGATTTACGACTCAACCTTAAGCAGGGCTCAGAAAATATCAAAAAAGAATAAATTTAAAATTGCTGGTTCGCTTCGTTCAGCATCGAGCAGTGAAATTTCATTAAATGCAGCAAACGTACCTAAAGGTTCAGTCGTTGTTACAGCAGGAGGCGCAAAACTCCAGGAGGGGATTGATTATACGGTTGATTATAATCTTGGCTCGGTAAGAATTATTAAACCTGGACTAATTGAATCGGGTATGCCTATTCGTATTTCCTTAGAAAATAATGCACTCTTCAATTTTCAAACAAAAACGCTAGTTGGGACGCATCTAGACTATAAGATTTCTGATAAGTTTAATGTAGGGGCAACGGTAATGAACCTTACCGAACGACCTCTTACAAACAAAGTTAACTTTGGCAACGAGGCAATCTCTAACACCATTTGGGGATTGAACACATCGTTTCAAACCGAAGCCAATTTTATAACTAAAATGATTGACTTTTTGCCCTTTATTCAAACAAAAGAGAAGTCAACCATTGCCGTTGATGCTGAATTTGCGCAGCTAATTCCAGGTTATTCAAGGTCGATAGGAAAGAATGGTACAGTTTTTATTGATGATTTTGAAAGTAGCTCAACTCCATCTGACCTATCGCAAGCCATATCGTGGAAGCTTGCAAGCATTCCAAAAGGCCAACCCGACCATTTTGCCGAAGCATCGTACAATAACGATTTAAGAAGCGGTTTTAAAAGATCGCAGCTGGCTTGGTTTAAAATCGACCCGCTATTCTTAAGAGATGGTGCATCAAACCCCTCATACATCAGGAATAACGACAAGTTTAGGGGCAACCATTGGGTTCGCGAAATTTTTGAGGAAGAGCTATTTCCGTTTAAAAATATTGCACAAGGCCAACTATCATATATACCTGTGCTTAACTTAACCTTTTATCCAAACGAAAGAGGTCCATATAACTACTCAACAAACATCAACTCCGATGGTTTTTTAAATAATAATCCACGTGAAAACTGGGGCGGGATTATGCGTGGAATAAGCAACTCCGATTTTGAAGCTCAAAATATCAACTACATTGAGTTTTGGTTAATGGACCCATTTGTTTATGATAGTATCAACCCTTGGGGTGGCGATTTGTATTTCAATTTAGGAACAATTTCTGAGGACATGTTACCCGATGGGCATTACGGGTTTGAGGGTGGGTTACCAATTACTAGTGAACTCAAAAATACTGATACTACCCAATGGGGAAGGCAACCGAAGTACTCAACACAAAATTATTTTGATCTAGCCAATAAAAGTTTTCAGGATATTGGATTAGATGGGTTAAGCTCTTCTTTCGATATTGATGGAGACGGAGTTAACGATGAGATTAAGGTTTATGATAAGTTCCTGAATGGAATCCAATCAATCCTGAGTGCTAATCCTTCTGCATATGAGCAGTTTAGAAACGACCCCTCAAACGATAACTATAGGTACTTTCTTGATCCATATTATACAACTGTTGAGGCTACAATCTTAGATCGCTATAAAAAGGTTAATAATACTGAAGGGAACTCAGGCGAAAGCTCTTCAAACTACCAACCTGCTACACCACTGCCAGATGGTGAGATAATTGACGATAATCCTAGCCAGAATACTATTGAAAGCTACTTCCAGTATAAAGTTTCGTTAAGGAAGGAGAATATGAAAGTAGGAGAAAATTTTATTACAAGCAAGGTTGATTACAATGCCAGTTTACCTGGGTATTCTCAAAAGCAGAAAATTTCGTGGTATCAGTTTAAAGTTCCTATCGATAAGCCAGAAAGGATTATTGGTGATCCAAGTTTTTCGAACGTTACGGGTGTTAGAATGGTTTTAAAAGGGTTTTCGGATACCCTTAACCTACGGTTTGCTAAGTTACAGTTTATTCGAGATGAATGGCGAAAGTTCGATAACCCGATGATAGAGGGGCAGGAGGGAATACCAAGCACCGATTTATCAAACGGGATACTAAATATTTCGGCAGTAAGCTTAGAGGAGAATAGTGCTCGAACTCCAGTAAACTATGTGCTACCTCCTAACCTTAGCCGTTCAACAGATCCATCGCAAAGCCAAACCATTGAGATGAATGAGCAATCAATGGAGCTAAAAGTAACCGACCTTGCCGAAGGCGATGCACGTGCAGCATTTAAGAATATTAACTACGATATTCGGAAGTACCGAAAGCTGATGATGGATGTTCATGCCGAGGCAATCCCAGGCTTTCCACTCGCTAATGATGATGTAACTGTTTTCCTTCGCCTAGGAAGCGATAATACCGAAAACTACTATGAGTACGAGGTTCCTCTTAAGGTAACTCCACCTGCACTTGCTGGTCGGCCTTACAACAACAATAGCGAAGCTGATAGGCTGATCGTATGGCCTCAAGAGAATATGCTGAATATTGACCTTGAGAAATTTACTGACGCTAAACTGGCTAGGAACGATGCCAAGCGGAAATCGGGTTCAAGTATAAATATGAGCACCATTTTCACTGTTAGCGATGGCGAAAATAGGGTAAAAGTAAAAGGTAATCCAAGCCTAAGCAATGTTAGGGTTCTGATGATTGGTGTTAGAAATTCTGGAAAATCGAGCAACCCTAATAGCGATGGATTATCTAAATCGATTATAATTTGGGTAAACGAGTTGAGGGTTTCTAATACAATAAACGAAGCGGGTTGGGCAGCGAATGCACGATTCTCTGCAAAATTAGCCGATTTGGGTATGTTTGCAATAACCGGAACTACCAGCAAGCCAGGTTTTGGTTCTATCGAATCAAAGGTTGCAAACCGAACATCGGAAGATTTTTATCAATACGATTTAACAACAACGATTGAATTAGGACGATTCTTCCCTTTAAAATGGGGTGTTAAAATACCAATGTACTTTGGCTATGGCGAAACCTTTTCAAACCCCCAGTATAATCCATTAGATCCCGATGTCCCACTTCGAACAGCTTTAAATAATGCAACTAGTAAAAATGAGAGGGATTCAATTAAACATGTAGCTCAGGACTATACCCGAAGAAAGAGTATAAATTTTACAAATGTTAAAATAGAGAGGCAAGATGCCAAGAATTGGCCTTTAGCCATCTCCAACTTCTCAGTAAGTGCTTCGTACAACGAAACATTCTCAAGAAATATCAAAACCGATCATAGAGTTGTTCGCGAAGTTAGAGGCGCATTTACCTATAACTATAATACAAACTTAAAACCTTTTTACCCGTTAAGAAAGGTTAACTTTTTAAACTCCAAATATCTAAGATTAATTAAAGATTTTAATTTTAGCCCACTCCCAAACCAGTTCTCATTTAGAACAGATTTAACCCGTAACTACTTTGAGCAGGAGCTACGCAACATTGCCAATACAAGCATAAAATTTGAACCCACCTATTCGAAAGATTTTTTGTGGAATAGAGTTTATTCGCTAAACTGGGATTTGTCACAATCTTTAAGGTTTGACTTTAATGCAAATAATGTGGCAATAATTGATGAACCCGAAGGCATTGTTAATAGGAAATATAGGAACGAGTACGATCATTGGAGAGACTCTGTTGTTCATAACATTTTAAACTTTGGAAGAACGAAAGAGTATTCTCACCAGTTTAATTTAACCTACAATGTGCCTTTAAATAAAATTCCAATTTTTGATTGGACTGCTCTATCGGCAAAATATTCTGGAAACTTTAGGTGGGAAGGCGGCTCTATACTTTCCGACACTTCAAGGTTTGACCCAGGAAATAAGATTCAGAACTCAAGCGTTATCCAATTAACTGGTCAAATTAACCTAACGGGGCTATATAATAAATGGGGCTATTTAAAGCAGCTTAATCAGAAATTCGATCAAATCGGAAGAGGGACACCCCCTAAAAAGGCCATGAAAACAGTAAAATACGAGGAGAGCGGAATAAAGTTAAAAGCAAACCTTACAAAATCTATAAATCATAAGCTAAAAACCGAAACGGTTACTGTCAAAGCCTTTACCGATAAAGGGGTAGAGATTAAAGTTAAGATGGAAGTAAAAAGCGATGAACGTGTAACCATTAAGGCTGAGAATGATTTCGAGAATATTAAGGTTTTAGTTGAAGGGAAGGTCCCTGAAAAGGTAAACCCCTTTAAAGTAATAGCCGAAAGTACTTTGCGCGTTATAATGGGTTTAAGAAATGTTAGTATTTCAATATCCGATAACAGAGGAACCTTGTTACCCGGTTACAAACCCAATACAAAATATCTTGGGATGAATGATTTTAATGGGGTTTACGCACCAGGTTTTCCCTTTGTGGCTGGCTGGCAGGATCCCGAATTTGCTTGGCGTGCAATAAACAATGGCTGGCTAACAAAAGATACAACATTCTCTGATCCATTTAGATTATCATATAGCGAAAACATTTCCCTTAGAGCCCTATTTGAACCAATGCCAAACTTTAAGGTGGATATTAACGCCATTAGAACCTATTCAAGAAACAAAGATCAAAATTACAGGGCAAATGCATTTGGTGGTTATACAGCTACAATTCCCGGCATAAATGGGAATTATAGCATGAGTATTATAAGCATTGGCTCTGCATTTAAATCGTCGCATGAAGTTTTTAATAGCTTTAAAAACTCCAGATTAACAGTAGCAAAAAGATTGGCTAGAATAAGAGATGATAATACCAGCGATTATGATCCAGGGACAAATGTCTTTCCAACAGGTTATAGCGAGTTATCACAAGAGGTACTTATCCCATCTTTCCTTTCAGCGTATTCACAGTATACTCCAGATAATGTTCCTTTAAGTAATTTCCCTAGGATTCCAATGCCTAATTGGCAAATAACCTATGATGGACTTGCAAAATTGAGTTTCTTTAAAACCTTTTTCAGAACATTTACCCTTACTCATGGCTACAGGTCGGTTTACTCAATCGGGGCTTATGCCGCTAATCTAAAGTATGAGGAGGATGAAGATGGCTATTCTCGTGTAATGAATTCGGTTAGCGATTACGTTTCAAAACGTACTATTTCGAATGTTTCAATTACTGAGCAGTTTGCTCCATTAATAGGGGTTGATATTAATTGGGTTAATAATCTAACTAGA
>JBPXJX010000816.1:0-1043 GCA_051715525.1 Bacteroidales bacterium | reverse complement strand
TATTGTTGGGTTAATCGTATACAAAGTTTTCTTTCAACCCGACACATACAAAATCAACAAGTTTAAGTATCCCATTTTTGGTATTGATATATCAAAACACAACGGAAAAATCAATTGGGAAAAGCTTAAGGATGAAAAGCTTGATTTCGTATTTATTAAAGCAACAGAGGGTAAAACTCGACTCGATCAAACATATCAAGCAAATCTTAAAGGAGCAAAGAGCATCAATGTTCGAGTTGGTGCATACCATTTCTTTAAATTCAATCGCGATGGAGCCGAACAGGCACGTAATTTCCTAAGTAGAGTTAACCTAAACGGTTTAAACTTCGCCCCCATTCTAGATGTTGAAGAATCTGGGAATTATACCAACCGAAATAATCCTAAACTGGTTATAAAAGAGATTCGGAAATTTATTAACTACGTTGAGGCTCGTTCAGCCAGAAAAGTAATTATCTACACAAATGGCCACGAGTATAATAAGTATATCAAGGATAATTTTAATAGTAACCCTCTTTGGATTTGCTCACTCGATGAAGTACCTCCCATTGATAGAGAGTGGAAGTTTTGGCAATACGCCCATAAAGGCAAAATCGATGGTATAAGAGGCTTTGTGGACCTAAACACCTTTAATGGTAGTCGTAGCGAATGGAATAGTTTTATCAATGGAGGGGCTAAATAGTTGACATTATCACATCTATTTTTTGATTTTCTTATAAAACAATCATAACTTTAGTTAGATATTGTATGCAATGATGTATTTAAAGAAAACATCTTTAAGGCATATCTCACTAATCGTTGCCTTTCTTCATCTCGCTATTTTTCAATCCCTTGCTCAGGTTGACACAACCAAAAAGAGCATGTCGTTCGATTTTGGTTTTACACGCGACGAGAATATCAACCTTTGGCCGGTATATAAGCGAACTATATCAAGCTTTGAAACTGATAAACAAGTGTTATTCCCCATTTATCAAAACTATCAAAATCTGCGATTAGGTGAGAAAAGTAGTCGCTTTATACCATTCCTTTGGAAAGATAGTTCAAAA
>JBPXJX010000815.1:0-15009 GCA_051715525.1 Bacteroidales bacterium | reverse complement strand
TTAGCTTTTATTAAAATTTCTGGATAAGCATTAACTCCCTTCAAATCGTTTCTGCACTGGTCAATGTAATGCTGGTTTCCTTCAAAATATTTTTCGTAGCGTTCGTCAAAAAGTTCATTCTTTACTGTATCTACTATTTTGAAATCTGCATCAATTAACTTTCCGTTTTTGATTGTGATCGTTATATAGCCAACGTATGGCTCATAAGTATATTGTGCTTGCGACTTAGCTTTATATACTCCATCGATGTAAGGATTCTTTTTCGGGATTAAAGTAAAACCGAATAGGATAATGATCCCTGTAACTGAAAATGTTAGAATTAGTTTTTTCATAAGTTTTTTTATATAGTAGATACAGATATGATCCTTTTTCCATAAAAAACCCTAATGTATTTTTTATTTTTTTTTGAAGCGTTTGAATAGTAGCGCAAAAAGTTAATCTTTGCATCGAATAATAGTTTCTTTAATTGATTTTTTTGAGTGTATGAGAATTTTATTGTTTCTTTTCTTTTCATTTTTCTTAATAGGAGCGAATGCTCAGGTTTCCGATAGTAGTAAGCCCCTCCCCAATGGGGGTGCAAGAAATCGGGTTAAAGTAAACTCACTTAACGGAGAAACAATTCGTTTTTACCTTTTAAATCCTAAAATTGACGAAAACGCTAAGCGTTTTTATAATGGCGAAATTGACTTTAAAGGGGATGATGTAATTAAGGGAATTTTGGATAGTACTTTAACTTGCAGTGAGAGTGTACGACCATTTTACTTTTTTCTTTTTAATAGGATTGTTGATTTGTCGGAAGGGGTTCAAAGCGAGTTTATCGCATTACGATGTAGGGAGTATATTGAGAGGTTTCCGTGTGATTTCTTCAACAGCTTTAATCAACCTGAATTGAATATCAACGTGGTTAAATGGACTACTTTAATTGGGGCGAACCTTAAGGATAAAGGGACATATGCTATATACAGAGGTGGAGTTGATTCTAAACTAAAATCAAATTGCCCTGATGTTCAAGATTTGTTGAAGAGCTTTATGATGGAAGTTAGAATGTGTTTAGTTAAGTAATTAAAACTTATTAGTATGGATAATAATGATGTTTTTAAAAAGCTTCGAGTTGCTCTACATCTTAGAGATGAAGAGATTGTTGAAATTCTGAAACTTGTGGATTTCAAAATCACCAAAAGCGAGCTTAGCGCAGTTTTTAGGAAAGACGATCATCCTAACTATAAGCCTTGCGGCGATCAGCTGCTTCGCAATTTTTTGAATGGGCTTATAATACATATGCGAGGGAAAAAAGAGGGAGCCCCAATTGACTAGGTTCCCTCCAAGTCATTTTAGATGAACTTTTCTCGTTTTTGAAGTTTTAAAATACCTGCCAATAAGAATAAAATTCCACCAGCAGTTAGAAAGACCCTATTCTTGAAAACAATTTTAAGCCAAATTTCCTGGTTCAAGTCTCTTGGGACTTGAAAAGGATTCAGCATTATATTCCAGTAAGAATTCCTCAGAATTTCACTAAAAATAGATAATACAATACCTAGGATTACCATAACAACTGCTGTTGCATTGCCATTTCGAATTAAAGTTGAAACCCAAAAGGCCATACCACCCAGAAAAAGTAATGGGAACATCATTTGAAAAGCAAAGCGAATTATTGGAATTGGCTCAAGCAGCAACCATGCTGCAAATCCAAAGAGTATTAGTAACAAGAATACAAAAACATACATAATAAGGATTCGAAAAAGCCAAACCTTGAATCGGTAATCAGGAATTCCAAAAAGAAGCTCCATCGTTCTTGAATCAGTATCGAGTTGGATGCTAAAAACTGCAGGATAAAACATCAATATTAATGCTGGCATAAGAAGCGCATCAAATACATCTTGTTGCTGAATGTTGCTATCATTGAATGCCATCATTGTGCAGATGAACAGAAAGATTACAGCTGCTGCTATAAGAAACCAAATGAATTTTCCGGAGAATACTATCTGGAGATTATATCTAATCATCCTCCATAAAAGTTGTATTTTAAGCATTGCTGAATGTTTTCGTAATAATTAATTATTGATTTTTGTATCAACTATCCCTTTCAGTAGGCAGAGATATGCATCTTCGAGCATAGGTTTTACTAATGTTGCATCGGGGTGAGGCTTTTGGGCTGAAACACACCTAACTCTTATATCATTGCCTTCCTGACGATGATGTACAACAAGTTGCTTTTGGTTAAAATTTTCAAAATCGGAGATTGGGAGATTAAATTGCCATACATGGCCTTCGGCCAAAGATGCCATATTCTGTGGTGCTCCCAAAAATTTTAGCGCTCCTTTGTTGATAACCGCTACTTGGTTACATGATGACGAAATATCCTCGATTACATGTGTTGAGAAGATAACCACTCGTTCGCGGCTTAGCTCTACCAGTAAGTTGCGGAAACGAATGCGTTCACGAGGGTCGAGGCCTGCGGTTGGTTCATCAACAACTAAAATTCTGGGGAGATGTAGCAAGATTTGAGCAATACCAATGCGTTGCTTCATTCCGCCGGAGAACGATCCAATTTTTTGATCTTTCTTCTCAATCATATGTACAGCGCTAAGTACATAGGTTAGCCGTTCAAACCTAATTTTATCGTCCTTTATCCCTTTTAGAATTGCTTGATAATCGAGATAGTTCCAAGCAGTCAAATTTTCGTAAGTACCAAACTCTTGTGGAAGATAACCAATGAGCCCTTGCAGCTCCTCACGCTTATCAAGCGTATCTATTCCGTTGATAAAAATTTTGCCATAGCTTTGATCTAATACCCCACATATAACTCGCATTAGCGTAGTTTTGCCTGCACCATTTGGTCCAAGAAGACCAAACATACCAGTTCCAATCTCGAGCGATACACCCGATAGCGCCTTAAATGGCTGACGGCGCTTTCCTAATAGAGGAATTTGCTTTATCAACCTATAGTATGCCCTGCGAAATCCGCTAAATTTACCTTCAATTCTATCGATGTTTACTTTTTGCTCGTAAAGCTTTTTAGCCGTTAAGAAAATGGTTAACGCAATAAGCCAAAGCAAACCGATAATTATTATATAGGCTATCCCTTTCCAGCGTAAGGCAAGTATAGTAAGGTTTATTATTGGGAAACTCCAGAGTAAAATTCGAGGTAATCGTTTATAAAGCTTCTGCTTCCAAGCGCGTTTAGGTTCTATTTGTGCTAATTTGTGCTTTAATGGCTTTAAGGTGGAATATAGCGCAAAGCCCACAAAATGAATAAATATAAATATCCACCAACCACTATCTATTTTAATGTATGTAAAATAGATCAAAAAGGATAACAAAGGAATCTGCCAGCTCCAGTCGAGATAATCTTTCCATGATTCGTAAGATGAATTTTTGGTATATCGTGCAGTTAGCCTTTCGCCAGAGTTCCACTCTCGCGAGAACTTGCCTTCGCGATCGTAAATTTTTACTAGGTTACGTATTTTTATTATAATCTCCTCAGTGCTTGGGATAAGGTTAGTTTGGGCTCTCCGAGTACTACTTATTAGGAAATATGTTATGGCAGGAGTAATTATGAAAAGAGCAGTTATATAAACAAGTCGCCATACAAAGCCATCAACAAGAAAATAGATTAGGGCAAATCCAATAATTAGCGTTGAGTATAATAAATACCTTACCCATATGTTGAGGTTTCGTAACCATGCAAAACCGTTTTCCATACCCGAGTAGCAGCTCGGTATAAAAACGAGCGTTAGTAAAGTGCTAAACGCTAATCCGCCCATTACAGTAATTGCAAAAGGTGCACCAATAACTCCGGCATATTGCTTATCGCCAATGGAAAGAGGTATAAGCGCAATTATTGTAGTTATTGATGTTATTAGTATTGGACGAACTCTCGATATGCCAGCAACTAAAATTGCGCGATTTCGTCTAAACCCTTTTTTCTGAAGAAATTTGGTGTAGTCTATTAGAATGATCCCATTATTTACCACAACCCCAATTAAAATGAGGAATCCGGTGAGTACGCTAGCATTAAAAAGACTTTCGCCCGTAAGAATTAATGCAAGCATTGATCCAATTGCAGCTAATGGTATTGTAACCAATAGAACGAAAGGGGTTGATAGCGATTCAAATACTGACGCAAGAATCATGAAAATTAGCAGAAGCGCTACTCCTATAATAAAATAGAACTCACTCAAATCCATGGACTCATGCTTTACCTCGGCAACGATTCCTGAAGGAAAAGCATAGTTTGCAACTATTATATCAACATTTGCCCGATAAAATTCCAATGCTTCTTTAGTACTTGTTCTGTTTTCGGGGTATTTGAATTTTAAAACTATTTGCTTCTCTTGGTTTACTCTGTTGAGCTGGGATATTCCTGCAGCATAGTTTACCCTAGAGATATTTTGCAAATCGTGTTTCCCTCCTTTTGTGTCTTGCACCTGAAGCCGCTTAAGGTCGTCGATGTTGCGCTCTTTTTGTTTGTTCTCTACTATCTCCTTTTCGCGTAAAATGATATCGTACTCCTCGCCCTGATGCTTAAAGCGAACACCGGTTGAAATCTCTCCTGAGAAATTATTCATTGCCGTATTAATCTCTGACAATGGAATATTAAGTTCGTTCATTAACAGCTGGTTGAATATTAGCTGAACTTCTGGTCGTTCAGATTGTACACTCACACTAACCCAACTTGTTATATCATCTAGGCGGGTTTTTAAATCTTCAGCAACTTTACGCATCCGATCAAAATCTTGCCCTTTTAGGATAATCGACTCGGTGTTATCTCCAATGCCAAGTAAACCTGCAAAGGCAGCCGATTCACCACCACCATTCCTACCACCACCTCTTCCACCAGCATTTAAATCCTCAAAGCCAATTGTGGCATTAGGTATTTCAGCTGTTTTTTCGCGAATATCATTTTTCAGCTTTTCAATATCTTTTCCCTGTAGTTTTTCATAATCCTCTTTGAGTTCAAGATTCAATACTGCGCTTTCTGCCTGAATTCTAGAGGTAAGGACTTTGATTTCGGGCCAATCTTTCATGAACTCTTCTACTAACTTAGTAGTTTTATCGCACGATTCGATTGATGAACCTGCTTGCATATTCACAAAAATATCGAGCTGTTTTGTTGTGGCCTCTTCCTGACCAGTAAAACTTATTGTTATACTTAAAAGAATACTTATAAAGAATATTGAAATTCCAGTTAAAATGGTTTGAACAGGTTTGCGAAGCGTTGTTTTAAGCAAAGCAACATAAATCTGTATCATCCGATTACGAATATCTAGCTTATTTATTGTTGGAACTTTGGTATCACCTGACAGTAGAGTGTGTGTAACCGATGGGATAAGCAGAATTGATACAAAAAGAGAAATTGATAAAGATGAAATTATCGATATCCCAATTTGATTCCCCAATATCTTAACAATAAAGTTGTTGCTGAATAGGAAAGGGACAAAAACAATTATTGTAGTTAATGTTGATGCAAAAATTGAACGCCATACCTCATTGGTTCCATCAATAATAGCTCTATTTAGGGTTTGATTTTTAAAGGTTCGATGCCTAAATATATTTTCAAGAACAACTACGCTATTATCAACCAGCATGCCAACGGCCAAAACCATTCCAATTAAAGAGAGCGTGTTTATTGAGATGTTAAAAGCATAGAATAGATTAAAGGCAGCAAACATCGATATAGGTATGGACAGGCCAATAACCGAAACTAGTTTGATGTTACGAAGAAATAGCCAAAGGATATAGATGGCTAGTAAACCACCCGTTATTGCTAAGTTGATAATATCATCGAGGTTATCTTCTAAGTCTTTAGCCGAATTGCTTTGAACTAAAATTTCTACCCCTTGATCTTTTAGCTTGTTATTGAGTTTATCAATTGTTTCTGAAGTACGATGCGAAAGCTCAATTAGATTAGCCTGATTATCGTTCATCAGCGAGATGGTTACGGCATCTTTACCGTTTACCCTGCTGTATGACGTTTCTTTCTTAAATCCAAAGAATATTTTGGCAACATCTTTTAAGAAAATTGGACCTTTGGCCACAACTATCTGCCCAACGTCATTCACGTCTTTGTATTCAGCGCTAACGTGAACAAAAAGTCGATTGCCTCCATCAAGCACTTTACCCACAAAGGTTTTTTGCTTTTCGCTATTTGAAATAGCCGATCGAACAACCGAAGTGGTGATCCCAAAAGCTTTACAGGCCTCGGGATCGATAATTACCTCAATGGTTTT
The DNA here is from genome assembly GCA_051715525.1 of Bacteroidales bacterium. Taxonomy (GTDB): domain Bacteria; phylum Bacteroidota; class Bacteroidia; order Bacteroidales; family Tenuifilaceae; genus UBA8529. The sequence goes on along the minus strand of JBPXJX010000815.1, from coordinate 8,779 downwards.
TTCTCTTCCACCAAAAACTCGAGCACTTGAAATACCTTCAACGTTTTCAATTTCGGGTTTTATCTTTTTATCTACAAGGTTTCTCAGCCTCTCAACGCCACCTTCGCCGCTAACCTGGATATTCATAAAACTACCGGAGAGCTGTTTGACATCTATTCGCATAATTTGTACAAACATACCTTGAGGAAGTTGCGTCTTTACCTGATCTACCTTTTGTTGGAGTTTAAGGAATGTGTACTTAAGATTGGTGTTTTTCTGAAAAAAGACAATGATAATAGCATTATTCGGGTAAATATTTGACTCTATTCGCTCAATATTTTCAAGGGTTCCAATGGCTCCTTCAATCGGAATAACGGCTTTTTGCTCCAGATTGTTCGGATCTCCTTCTAATGGAGAGCTAACCTGAACAATAAGAAAAGGCAGTTCGGCATTAGGTAGCATCTCAACTGCCAGTTTTTTATAGGAAACGTAACCCAGTAGGGTTAGTCCTATAAATAGCATGCTGATAAGTACTTTTCGTTTTATTATGAATTCCATACTTTTTCTCGTTTATTCAGTTTTTTTTCTAGAAAATCGAGCTCCGATAAGATCGAATGTGTAGTAAAAGCATGGAATTACAATCAGAGTAAGCAGTGTAGAGGTGAACAAACCGCTTATAACTGCAACCGCCATTGGTTGTCGGAGGCTTGCTCCCTCCCCGAAGCCAATTAGCATTGGCACTAAACCTAGTATTGCTGTTAAAGTGGTCATTAATATTGGGCGAATACGCTGTCTTCCGGCATTAATAATTGCGCTTCGCCTATCTAAGCCTTCCTCTTTAAGCTGATTAATCCTGTCAACTAGAATAATTGAGTTGTTAACCGCAATACCCCCAAGCATAATTATCCCGATTATTGAAATGATATTTAATGGAGTACCTAGGATGAAGAAGGTCAATATTGATCCAACTAATGCTAAAGGAATGGTTAAGAGAATTGTGAAAGGGTGAATTAGAGATTCAAATTGCGATGCCATCACCATGTAAATGAGGACGATAGATAGTAGGAATGCCATTGTAAGACTGTTTACAGCTTCTTTTCGTTTCTCCTCCTCGCCGGTGATGGATATTTTATAATCGGAAGGAAGACTTATTGAGGCTGTTTTTGATGATATCTCCTTTGCAATTTTGTCCAGCGGAGAATTTCCCGTTTTCATGGCGTAAATCTTAACCAAGCGTGTTTGGTTTCGATGATGTATCTCTTGTGGCGAACGGGAAATTTTGATTGTTGAAATTTCGCTTAATCTAAAAGTTTTATTTCCGCTGTTTATGGTCAACTCATCGAGTTGAGAAAGGCCTTTATCAGGAATTCTCAGGTAGATTGGGCGGAGCTCGCCACCTTGCTCGAGTTGCCCAGCGCTTAACCCATCGAGTTGATTTTTTAGCTGATCAACAATGGTTTGAATTGAAATGTTGTACATCCCCGCTTTTACGCGATCGATATTAAGTTCAACTTCAGGTGCTCCTTTCTCAATGGATGAGCGGATGTTGAATATGCTATTAATACCCAGCATAATATGCTTTACACTATCAGATATTTCGGAAAGTAGACCTATTTCTTGCCCTTTTATTTCTACAACTACTGGTGCTTCATTCGTTCCAAGAATTTGTTTCAGAGTAGATTCTTCGCGGTTGAATTTAGTTTCAAGACCTTTTACGCCGTTTGTGACTTGACTAATCAAGCTCATCACCTGATCAGGAGTAAATTTCGAATCTTTTTTTAGCACCACTCTTATGGATGCCGTGTTATCGCCAGTGTAAACGGAACTTGAGTTATCGGATAGGCCTGTTGTTGGGCCGCAATGACTGTAAACTAGGTCAAGATTTTCTTTTAAACTCTCTTTTATTAAGAATTCAATATTTTCAACAACGGCATCAGTTCGTTGAAGGGTTGTACCCTCTTCCATTTTGATATCGAAGGTAAACTCGCGTCCATCCGCTTTAGGCATAAACTCTGTGCCGATATAAGGAACGAGCATTAACGATCCACCAATAACTAAAATGGTTAGGAAAACGATTGTCAAATTTTTATTCAATACTTTTTCGAGAATTCGGCCATACCACTCAAATTTTAACGATGATGTTTTAATGGGAGCCGTCTTTTTCTTGAAAAAGAAATTGTAGAACATCGGCAAGAACAGGATTGCCGCGAAAAGAGATGTGATTTGAGAATAGGTTACTGTTAGCGCCTGATCGCGGAATAGCTCGCCAGAAGCTCCGTGCATATATACGATTGGTAAAAAAACTACTATAGAAGCAAAGGTTGACGCCACAATGGCCATTCCCACCTCGGCTGTGCCATTTATTGATGCATCACGAACCGTTTCACCCTCCTCGTGATGCCTAAAAGTATTTTCAATGATCACAATTGCGTTATCGAGCAGCATCCCAACGCCAAGCGCCAAACCTCCAAGAGTCATAATATTGAGGTTAAGCCCAGTGAAGTACATCACTGTAAATGTTGCGATGATTGAGATTGGAATAATAAAGCCAACAATAAGCGTTGTTCCAATGCGACGAAGGAAAATGAACAGCACAAAAATTGCAAGAATCATCCCCATCCATGCGCTATCCTTAACTTCACCAACTGCTTGGCTAATGAATGCGCCTTGGTTAGTGACAACTTCTAGCTTGTAGTCTGGTAGTGCTTTTCGAATGCCCTCAAGGGCATTATTTACTTGCTCAACAGCCTTTACGGTATTGAATCGGGTTTCTTTGTAGATTGATAAACCTAAACAGCGCTCACCATTTAACCTTACAATATTTTTTGGAATCTGATTTGATACGCTAACATCTGCAACCTCGCGCAGGTAGACGGGTGCTTTTAGTCCTGTTGGATCACCGGTAACTGTTGATTTGTATCCAACGATAAGGTTATTAAAATCATCTACATTTTTAAGTAGACCTACACCTTTTACGATATACTGCATACCCGACTCAACTATTGTTCCGCCAGATATTTGCTGGTTTTGCGACATAATCGTATTGCTCAAATCGCTAAGCGAAAGACCATAAGCAGTTAATCGATAAGGATTTGTACTAATGCATAGCTCGCTCTCCTCCTGGCCTGTTATCTCCACCTCAGCTACTCCCTCTAGTCGTATTAGCTCATTTTTTAAATAATGTTCGGCTATTTTTCTTAGTTGATTTAAGTCGTTTTTACCGGGTTGGCTAAAGCCAATAATCATAACTGGCGAACTGTTCGGGTCGTGCTGGGTGATCTTTATTTCGTCGGCTTTGTTATTCTGATTGAAAGTGTTTAATGCCTTTTGAAGATCGAGAAAAGCCTCGTCCATATCGGTGTTCCAGCTGTACTCAACGGTTACCTGAGCTGCTCCAGCTCTAATTACGGATGAAACCTCGGCCACATTCGATTGGCGAATGGCCATCGATTCAAGTTGATCAACATATTGTTTCTCCATCTCTTCGGGTGGTCGTTGACCAGAGCGCACCTCAATAAAAAGACTTGGATTATTTAGATCGGGGAATAGATCTACGCTGAGCTTATCGTACGAGAACCAGCCAAGCACCCCAACCCCAAGAATAATCATTAGGATCGAAACAGGATAATCTACAGCGAATTGTGCTATTTTTTTCATACTAATATTCTATTGATTATAAAAGATAAGTGTTAAGCACGGAGCTCCACAGAGATATTCTGTATGCCCTCAGCGTCTCAACTGTAAAAACTATTTAATAACCCTTACCTTACTATTATCCTTTAATGTTTCGAAGCCTTTTACAACAAGCCTGTCATCTTTGCTTAGACCAGAAAGGATTTCGATATTATTGCCATTCTCGATTCCTGTAGTTATCTCGCGCTGCTTTGCAATGCTTTTATCAATAACAAATACATACTGGATATCATTATTACGAAGCACCAACTCCTTAGGAACAACAAACGTATTCTCTTTCTTGGTTAGGATAATATCAGCATTTACAAACATTCCTGGTTTAAGTTTAAGATTTAGATTGTCAATATCAATTCGTCCTTTAAAAGTTCTTGTTTCTGCGCTTATTGCAGGAGAGAGATCGCTAACAGTTCCCCAAATTGTATCCCTTTGTAAGTTGTAGCTGGTTAAACGAACCTTCATGCCAGATTGTAAATCGTTAACATACTTTTCGGGTAGACTTATCTCCAAATACATTTGTTTGTAATCCATAACTGTGAAAAGTGGTTGAGCTGTTGAAATTCTAACATTTTGGGTGTAGTAGGGGAGATCTACAATTACACCACTAAAAGGAGAGGCAACTTTCATTTTTGAAAGTTTAATCTTCGAGTTCTCATAATCGTATTTGGCGTTTGTATAGCTTACTTCGGCGTTTCGCATCTCGCGCTGTGTAACCCCGCCCTTTTCGAAAAGTGATTGCTGCTTTGTATACTCCTGCTGTGCAATGTCAAGGTTTAGCTTTTTCGATTCAATGGCTATTGAGTTTTCGTATTCGGAATCCTCTAGGCAAACAATAATTTCATCAGATTTTACCAAATCGCCCAATTTGTATTTTCTTCCCGATTTTGGGTTTGTTTGTAACTTGTAATTACCTGATATTTCTGTTTTAAACTCAGCTTTTTGCATTGGGTATACTGTACCGTTAGTATTTATAACCCTTTCAATAGAGGTTAACTCTACACTATTTACCGATACAGGAATTTCAGGTTCGTTCGTTTTATTCTCTTGCGATGAATTGCAAGAAACTGCCAATAGGGAAGAGGCAAGTAGGTATATAATATTTCTTGTTTTCATATTTTATATTATTTCTGATTACTAAATAGGGTTGTTGGAACTAAAGGTTGATTTTTTTCAAAATCAAAAAGCGACTGAATCTTAAGGTTTAGTAACTCTAGTTTATAGTTTATTTGTGCTTGAACCAGCGATGTTTTCTTCTCCGAAAGTTGGTTTTGATAAAGCTTTAAATCCATGCTTGTCAAATCGCCATTTCGATAACGCTCAAGGTTAATCTCGTAGGTTAGCTGGGCATTTTTTTCGTTTTGCTTAGCTATTTCAATCTGGTTTAGCAAGTTTTGGATATTGCGATAAACCTTGCGGATATTCAATTCAATTTGGTTTTTTTGATTTTCGAGATTTAGAGTTGATGATTTTATAACCGCCATTTGCGCTTTAACCTTTGCCTTATTTGCTCCCCAATCGAAAATTGGGATAGTGAATGATATCGATACTTTAGGGCTTTGTGTTGGGTTGTCATATATCCCGGGTAGCTTTTCATTATCGCCAAGTAAACCAAATGAGAGTTTAAGTTCGCCGCTAAATTCGTTTAATGCCTTTGTTTTAATTAAGTCAAATTGAGAATTCTCAATATCAATCTGTTTTTGGCGAAGTTCCATTCTCGATTCAAGGGCATGCTGAACAGCAATACCCAATTCAACTTTTGTTGGAATAACGTTGATGTCTGCTAATGTTACAATTTCATCTTTGATTGGAAGGCCAATATAGTTTTTGAATTCGTCCATTACATTTTCTAGCTCAACCTCACGGTTTTGAAGTGCTGATTTCGCATTCATCAAATTTAGCTCTGCTTGATATAGTTGCTCTTTTGCTGTAAGTCCTGCATTTACTTTATTTAAGATGATATCGTAGCTTTGCTGAGTTTTATCAAGCTCATCTTTAGCAATGTTTTTACTCATTTGAGCCATGTATGCTTGATAAAAATATTGACTTACCCCTTTTTCAAGGTTAAGCATCTGCATGGTATAGTTTAGGTTAGAGTTCTCATACTTTAGCTCTATTTCTTTTAGCTCTAACTTTCGTCGGTTGTATGTAAATAAAGGTTGGGTGAAATTCAGGCGTAAATCGTTTGTAAACCTTTTAGATAAGGTTGAGGTATCTTTAAATGAAGTTATTGGCTGAAGTTGATAGTTTTTTACCCATCCAATGTTGTTTGAAAGCGAAATCTCGCCATCGGTCGGAAGGATTGGCTGTGATATAGAGAAAGCACCAAAAGATTGAGTATATTCACTTGTAATCCAACTTCTTGTTCCCTCTGAGTATTTCCTTTCTTTAGAATAATCAAAAGGAGTTACTTTCATTAGAAACTGCGATTTTAAGGAGGACCTTTGTGCGTTTAATGACTCCTTGAATTGCTCAAGGTAAGCGTAGATAATTGTATATCAGGACTATTCTGTCCAGCAATCTCTAACGCTTTTTCAAGTGTTATGGCTGTTTGCCCCTTAATAGGGTTACATAACAACCCCAATGAAGTAATGGTTATTAGATAAATAATCAATTTTTTATACATGACTTTATATATTGTTTAATGTTTCAAATTAATATTTTACCGCCTTCACAGCATCAGCAATTACAACTCTAGCGTTTGATTCATTTGTTAAAACAACTTTTGTGTTATTGGGTGAGCAATAGTATGTACCAAGTAGCACCCAGCCTTCTAAGTCTTTACAGTTTATTTTAACTTTGCTCTCCCCATCATCGTGATAAACGGTGTAATGATATTCGCCCAGATGTCGTTCATAATCGTCTGTTTTATCTCTGGGGATGAAAGTGTAAATTTCGTATTGCCCCTTTGATTTTAATGGAATTTTCCAAGAAGCTTTTGCATTTCCTGAACCAGAGCGAATTGCTTCGGCAGAATTTAAATATTTACCATAGAATGATTTGTTTACATACTTCCCCCATTTTCCTGAAATAGTCCACCAGTTATAGCCTTGGTAATCGTCATCAATCTTTTTAAAGCGATTGACAATTTTTATAAGTAACCCTTGCTTTGATACGTTTTCGACACTAAAAAGAGAGTCAACATTATCTACAATTATTTCGTTTGGCTCATCCCAAATAAATGAAGAAAGAACTTTTTCTTCTGGTTGAATGCCTACTTTAGCTTCACCCTCAATTTTACCAATTGACACTTCTTGTTTAACAGGAACATTTCTTGAGGCATTGGTGCTGATAATAATTTTTGATGGTTGCTTATCTGTAAGTATGCTGAATGCTTTTGTTTGATTTAATCCTATAACATAAGTTTTGAAGTTAAAGTCACCATTCTCATTTTTCTTCTTGTCGTTTTCCTCATCAATGGCAATTTTTATAATGCCTTCAATTGTTCCATCGTTTCCAATGGTAATATTGGTTTGGTAACGTTGACGCTCTCCATCTGTAACTCTAAATGCATCAACCTTTCCAATTCTATATCCTGGGAGTTTGTCGGCATTTAACCACATATTTAGCTGATAGGCTAAATCCTGACCATACTTTTCTTTGAAACGATCGTCAACTGCTTTAAAAGGAATTACTTGACCTTGATATCTTGAGAAGATGTCCTTTATTTCATTATCCAGGTTGTTTTTGCCAATTCGCTTCTCGAGAAGCGATAGGAATACTTCGCCCTTCATTTTGATTATATTGTCGGCAAGGCTAAAGTAATCGGGATTTAGCATTATATCCGATAAATGCTCCTTTTGAAGTAAGATTACTGCTCTTTCGCTTTCCGAGAAACCCGTTGAGTACCATTTTAATTTTACTGTATTTGTCGGGCTTGTAATATATGAACTTATAATGGTATTAATAGTTGGGTAATCTTTTGATTCAATGGGATGATTATACCCATAGAATGCATCAAAAATGAAGTACGGATTTGGTTTTTCCTCCTCAATCATTTGATTACTCTCAAAGTTGACAGATGTTGATACTTGCTTGGTAAAGCTCGATAGAAAGTTTTTTATCTCCTCGAGTTGTAGCTCCTTTTCACTTAACCCCTTACCGGTACCCCAATCTTTACTCCTTTCCATATTTCGTTCAAAGGTAAAGTTTTCGTTTTGCCCTCCTTTTTCTTGAACAAAAACTAGCTCTGGCTGCATTTGTTCAAGATGATATGTCCAAAAGCGCTGATGCGATTGAACTTGCATTGGGACCTCAACTAGGAATAACCTTTCATAAGGGTATTCCATGTTTATTCGCGAGCTATAATCTTGTAAGGCATCGTATACTATCTTTTGTGCAGTATCTTTAATTTGCACAAATGGCTTGCTGAAAAAATCATGGGTTGGTTTGATATAAACGCCTATTTCGGGCTTTCTTCCATCGAATGAAATTTTTTTGTATTTTCCAATTACCAATGATACTCCAGCTAGAGGTTGCTGGTTTTTAAAGTTTGTAGTATTACTTTGTTTTGTTGGTACTCCTTGCGAAATAACATCTAATCCATTATCGGCAGTAATTGTTAGTTGAAATTTTGATAGATATGGGAGCATCCAAAGGGTGTTCTTTCTATTAAAACCAACTTCGGCCCTAGGATACCAATTACTTTCAGGCGTTAGTAGTACAAAATCGCTTGATATATAGTTGTATATTTTCCCAATGTTAACAAAGTCGTTGCTCTCGGTTTTGGCTCTCGTTTTCTCATCAATATCAATGTAGCAAGCCTCATCATCAACTTTCCCTCTATAAGAAATTTTAAGCGAAACGGAGTCCTTTGGGTATATATCAATATTCGATTTTATTAATAGAAGATGCTCTTTTCTTTTGAAGTCAGCCGGTACGCCACTAAGTATAACTTTCGAAACAATAAGAGAAGGGTTAAGTGAAATTAGCAGCGTGTCAATTTTGCTTGATGTTTTATTTACTCCTTTAATAATCGATTCAACTTCGATATAGTTGCCTCTATGAGCGAGTTTTATATCATTCGAATTTGTGGTAATTCGCGCATAATCTGCATATTGATTGTTAAGGGTAACCATTCTTTCTCTCAACTTTTCGCCTCGATTTGCATTTA
>JBPXJX010000814.1:0-3522 GCA_051715525.1 Bacteroidales bacterium | reverse complement strand
CCATGGGTGATTTATTACGATTGCTTATTGTATCAACAGGAGATATAGTGCTCTTTTCCTTTACTTGCATTAAAATTTGTGTTCCTTCTAATGCGTATTTTGAGCCATAGTCAATTATTGCAGCTAAAGAATAAGTTCCAGCGGGTAATTCATCAGGTAGTTCTAAATCAACAGTTCTGGACATCTTTGGGAAAGTCTCAACTTCAACTGGTTTAAATTGTTTCTCTTCTGCAGTCTTCATATTTGATGCTAAAAGGTAAACTCTAGCCTTAGTGATTCTTTCACCAAGGTTTTCAATTGTTGCAGTAAAAATCCTATTCTTATCTCCAATTTTTGTTGACTCTACTAAATTCCCAATTTTTATTGAATTATTCGAATTTGACTTAGGGGTTTGGTAGATCCTTATTGCAATTCTACTACTTACAACAACGCCAGCACCTAAAGCTTTATCAGCACTCCAACCTGATTGTTCTACTGTTGGTTGAATATATAACAAGCACCATGCTGCATTAAACTGATCGTTTGGTACAAGCATATTTACTTGTAATTGAATTTCGTCACCAGCATTTAACTCAAAAAAGGAAGGATTGATATTCACCCAATTCGCACATGATCTTTTGGTTGAATTCGGAGGAAGAATTTTCTTATCACCCCCCATTGTAGGCAAAAAATCTGCCAAAACTACTATATAGGATACCTTTTTATTACTATGGTTTTTAACATTAATGATTTTGGTTTGATTATCCCCAGGTTCAGCAGTGTATTCTAACATAACGGGGGCTACTTCAAAATCTTGAGCATTTAAAACATAGCTTATAAAAAAGTATGGCAAAATTATGCTCCAACGAAAGATTTTACTAAACAACATAGTCTCTATATTTTTTGATAAAAATATGAAAAATCCATTAAAAAGCGAGTATCAAAATAAAATATGTAAATATTAAACGTTTTTTAACAACAAAAAGTTTGAATGAGCATAGTTTATTTTCCATAAAAAACAAACCAAATGTTTTGCTACAACTTATTTGAATAAAAAGTATATTTGTTAAAAATATATAGATAATCAAATTTACACAAGGTTTTTAATAAATATTCAATGTGCAATTTTGGTTACAAGTATTAACTAAAATGTTATTGATTCAGTTATCTATTTTTATCAACTTGAATTCAACGAATGACCTTTTATAATTTTATAAGAAAACGCCAAGTAATTTTTTTATTACTATTACTAAAACTATTACTCGTTTAAACTGTTTAAACAACTTTAAATCTTTTGACAGTGATAACAAATAGATCAAACTTCTGCAAAATTGCATTATTTTTAATACTCATACTATTTATTCAATTACCTGTTTTCTCACAGGAAATCATCCAGCTTCCAAAAGAAAAGCAAGATGAAGTTGACAAATTCAGGGAGTTGGCTTCACGTTATAAACAGGCAAACAACACACAACAGGTTGTCTTTTATTTAAATAAAATAGGGTTTACTTACTGGGAAAATGGTATTGTAAAAGAAGCTATAAACGTTTTTCTCGAGACTATTCCATTTTATGAAAAGCAAAACAACTTTAACGACATCAAAACGGTGTATAGTAATATAGCATTAATATACACTGACTTAGACAGATTAGATCTTTCACTTGACTATTTCAACAAAAGCCTTAACGCCCGTCGTAAACTCAATAACAAATCGGAAGTATCTGCTGGATTAATAGATGTAGCTTACATTCACACAATATTAAACCAAACTGAAAAAGCCATTGAACTTCTTGAAGAAGCGCTTGAACTTGCAAAATCAGAAAATAATCCTCGATTAATTTTGAACTGTGCTCGACTTCTAGCAATTAACTATGATAAACTTGGCAATATTCGTAAAACAAAGGAATATAACGATATGTATGCGTTATATGAAAATCAGCTTAATACTCAAAATATTACCACTGAATTTGAGAAAAAGGTAACGAAATCTCAAGCCGAAGTACTATTTGAAAAAAAGGAGCGTGAGAACCAAGAAAAAATTATGAAACTACAACAAGAGTTAGCAAAAATAAAACAAGACTCATTGAGTGTGGTAGTTAGTTCAAAACAGGATAGTTTAAATAGAGCTCAGGAGCTTGCAAAATATCAAGAAAATTTACTCATTGTTGCCCAACAAGAAAAAGATTTAGCCGATACACGAGCAAGAGAACAACAAGCACAGGTTAGACTTCAAAGAATTATTATATACTCAGCAGCAGGATTCCTTATTCTAATGCTTATTCTTGCAATTTTTATTTACAAAAACTATAAAGATAAGAAAAAGGCAAACGAGCTATTAAGCTTGCAGAATACAGAAATTCAAAAACAACGTGACCACATTCAGCGTCAGAACGAAAATATCAGCAAAAGTATTAACTATGCTCAAGGTATTCAAAAAGCACTGCTTCCAACACAAGCAAGTTTAACAAGTTACTTCCCAGATTCTTTTATCTTTTTCAGACCCCGTGATATCGTGAGCGGTGACTACTATTGGTTTCGTCCTATTTCTAACAGCAAAGAGGTATTCAATCATGATACCGACAAATTTGCCATTTCTGCAATTGATTGTACCGGTCACGGTGTGCCAGGTGCATTTCTTTCTATGATTGGGTACAATCTACTTGATGAAATTGTGAGCAAAGGTATCCATACTCCTGGCGCAATTCTTAGAGAATTAAATAATGGTGTAAGAAAGGCATTAAGGCAAGATGAAACAGACAACAGGGATGGAATGGATATGGCCCTTTGTGTAGTTGATTTTAAAAATAAATTGGTTGAGTTTTCTGGCGCAAAAAACCCTATAGTATATGTCTCAGAAGAAGAGATATTTAGGATTAGAGGCGATAAGGAATCAATCGGAGGTGGTTATGGAGTGTTTGAAAATGATTTCACAACACACCAAATAGTTGTTGACAAACCTACTTGGTTTTATCTTTTTTCTGATGGTTTTATCGATCAATTTGGTGGAGCAGATGGTAGAAAATTTATGATAAAATCTTTTGTTGATATGCTTGCCAGCATATCAATACTTTCAGGCGAACAACAGCGTGAAATGCTTAAGAACACTTTAAAAGACTGGCTAGGAACGCAATACCAACAGGTTGATGATATTTTAGTAGTTGGATTTAAGGTTGAGTAAAAACTCAAAACAATTACAAACCCTGCTAAATCAAACAGAGACCTTATTTGCCAGCCAAATAAATCCTTTTACAAAAAAATATAACTAATTAAATAAACAATTCCTCAAAGTTGAATGTTGTTTAAAGTAAAAAAGGTGTGCTTTTATCATACAGTATTCACTTGTAGTAAAAAAAAACGCCTGAAATTATTGTTAATATATATTTTATTATAACTTTACTTTTTTAAAACTTAATTACTGAGATTATTTACTTAAAAACAATAAACCTATGAGAAAATTATTTTTGAGTTTTTCATTGCTGCTTACTGGCTTAGTTAGCTTTGGACAAGCAGTTAACGAGTCGGCTATCATCCCTGTATCGGTAA
>JBPXJX010000813.1:0-31535 GCA_051715525.1 Bacteroidales bacterium | reverse complement strand
TCCTATGATGATGAGGGCCATGTCCCCTTTTACAGCCTTTATGATGGGTTGAAATTTTTATATAAAACTCGCTGATAGAAAAGCAAATATATTTAGATATTAGGTTACTTACAAGTTGTATTTCTTTCTCTGTGGAACTCTGTGTTAGAGAAGTTGCAGCATTTTAAAACTTAGGTTGATTTAAGTTTACAAGTTGATAAGTTAACAAGTTTATAAGTGGGGTTTTATATGTGAAACCCCTGTTCGGCTAAGGTTTCAGCGGTAGCCGGACAAGTGCAACTCAGTCGGTTTATAACTGCAGGCTGGAGCCTGCAAGAATATAAAAGATGAGGCACAGCCTCATCTTAACAAAGGTTACCTTGCTCATAGAGGGTATCCCAAGGTCTCCAAGAACTCTAGCGTAATTATCGTTTAGCTTGCTTTGAATTGAAGCCAGCTTGTCTTGAGATAAACCATCATAAAGGAAAAATTATCGGTATCACTTTCAGCCGGAGGTAAATCGTTTGATTCAGTATTTGCACAGCTAAATAGCAATGGTAATTGCATAGCAAGCAATATAAATATCGATCTCATCATATTTAATTAAAAGCTGTTATAACTGAATTAACTATTATATCGAGGGTTCGATACCATTGTTCGTTTGCAGCCGATGCTTGAATACCACTCCACGTATTAGTAGCAACAACGATAAGATTTTTACTTGGTACAATTACAATAAACTGCCCACCATACCCATTTGCAAAAACATAGCTATTGCCATTGCTACTCCCTAACCACCAACAATATCCATAGTTAGAGGCAAAACTCATTACTCCGGTTACAGATACTTTTGGCTGAATTGATTGTTCGATATAATTGGATGAAACGATTACATTGCCATTATAAACTCCCTTATTAAGGATTAATTGACCTATTTTGATCATATCGTGCGGTGTAAAAACCAACCCTGCTCCCCCATTACAATATCCTTGCTTATCGATATACCAATCAACCTCCTCAATTCCTATAGGGTTAAAAAGGTACTTCAACGAAAATTCGTAGGTCGACATGCCTGATGCCTTTGTGATAATAAACGAAAGTAGGTGGGTGCATGCTGAGTTATAGGTGAAAGTTTGTCCGGGTTGAGCAGCTAATGGCTTATCTAAGATATACTGCACCTGATTTTCAGACAATACCCAATCATTATATCCAGAGGCTGTTAACTCATTCCACTCAAAACCGCTTGTCATGGTAAGGAGATGACGTATTGTAATTGCTGCTTTCTGCGGAGTTATATTGTATACCTCGGGATCGATAAATTCGCCTAAAGTTTGTTCAACTGATGTTAAGTAGCCTTTATCGATTGCAATCCCAATTAGAATACTAACAACACTTTTTGTAACTGAACGAACGCTATGACGAGTATCTGCGCCACCATCGCTAAAATAGGCCTGTTTTATAATTGAATCATTTTGAAATACCACCAAACACTTTAAATTACCAATTTGAGAAGCTGCATCAAATGCGGTCTCAAGCTTTTGGTAGTCAATGTTTGAATCTGTTGACTTATCTTTTGTACAATTTGATGAGAGAAAAATAAGGAGTACAAACGTTAAAATCGATAGAAAACAATTTCTTTTTTTCATGATTGTTGGGCTTATACTTTTTATAAGATCCCTAACCCTCTAAATACCCTGCTTCTTTTCCTATTAATTCTATTCTTCAATTAATAATTAAAACATAAATTAATTTTATCTGATATTGATTATTCAAAGAGTATGTTATCAATTCTAGAGTTTATTATGCTCTCGTTCGGCTGAGTTTGCTTATTAAGTTGATAAGTGGAGTTTCTCTGTGTAACCTGCCTACCGGCAGGCAAGCTCGGTGTTAGAGAAGTTGCAGGCATTAAAAATGAGGATTTAACTTGCTAGGTCATCATTTGGAAAACACAATCGGAGTTAATTTGCACAGTTGACAGTATTTATTAATTTCGCCAACGCCTTTCCTTTTTAAGCAAATTTCGTTTTTTGCTTAATTCTATCCACTGTAAACGTAACTTAATTAATATAAATACTAACATAGAGATAAGTTGATATGAGAACCAGAATCGTTTCTACCCTTTTAATTCTACTTTTTTCCTTTACCTGCTTTGCTCAGAAAAGTAATAATTCGAAAAATACGCAGGATAATAATTTATATGCACGAATTGCCTATCACGTTCCGGTTTTCGATTTTACCCTAAATGATGCTGCTGATAAAGGCGAAGACATAGATTATAGTGCAAATGTTCCTTTTGCTGTTAATTTGTCGTTAAACTACAAATCATTTGGTTTATCAGTATCTAAGAATTTTAGAAGTTCTGTAGAACAAGGGGCACTTATTGAGACAGATTTCACTGATATTCAATTCAGCTATCTCAGAAATAGATTTGGCGTTGAATTGTACTTTCAAAATTACAAAGGATACAATTTATACGATGGTAGTAAGTTTGGATCAGTTGAAGGTGACTTAACCTCAGCAAGACCTGATATAAAAACCCAAAATATTGGATTAAATGCATATTACCTTTTTAAGAAAAGTAAATCACTTAAAACATTACTAAATCATTTCACAAGGCCCGAAAAATTTGATTTTTCATTCTTACTGATGGGTTCATTCAATACCTTGGGGCTAAATAGCGACAGAAATATGATACCGTCACAAGAAGTTCCTTATTATGGTAATAATTCCGATTTCAGAGGCGGGAGATATAACGTTTTATCAGTTGCACCAGGGTTTTCGTTATCTATACCTATTCGTAAGTTCTATTTATACACCGTATTGAATGCCGGATATGGCATCTCGTATAGCGAGAATAATTACTCAAATATAAGTCAAAAAGGGTTTGAGAATTTTGTGAAATTCAATCTGAAGTTTGCATATGGTTATAGCGCAAAAAGAATAACTGTAGGTATAGCATCAAACCTGGATAGTCTCCTCCCAATTAATGGTGAGAGCGATTTAGAATTTCAAACCTTTTCAGGTACTGTTGATATTTTTTTAGGGGTTAAATTTTAAAAGGCAATTTGTTTAAGCAATTTAAAGTACTCTCAATTGGCTAGATAACTTGTTAAGTTGATAAGTAAACAAAATAATTAGTTTATAGGTGGGATTTCTCTGTGGAACTCTGTGTTAGGAAAATAAAAATGCTCATAAAGTATTCTTAAATAGCTGTGAACATAATATTTACCTTACTGTTTATTCGTTTAAATAATGAACATTAATAATCCTAACATACAAACGCTATGAAAAACAAAATTCTATTGGTCATATCCATCCTTTTTGGATTGATGTTCATTAATGCGGGTTTAAACAAATTCTTCAACTACATGCCTACGCCCAGCGATTTGCCCGAAGGTATGATAAAGCTGATGATGGCATTTATGCAAATAAGCTGGTTGATGCCCCTTATTGCTATTGTGGAAATTGTGGGTGGTATTCTATTCATGTTTACAAGAACAAGAGCACTTGGAGCAATTGTTATACTCCCAATAATGGTTGGTATACTTCTAACTCATGCTATCAATGCGCCATCGGGGCTCCCATTGGCATTAATCCTACTTGCAATTAACCTTTGGGTAATATTCGAGAACCGTGAAAAATACTTACCGATGATTCGGTAAAAAACATAAAGTTTAAAAAAAAGCGTAGCTATGTGGCTACGCTTTTTTTATTTCTCTCATTGGGTCCTGCCTGTTTTTGTACTGCAAAAATCTGGTATTTTCAAGAAAACTTATTTTGCAGGGCTTACAACAACCGTTCCGGTCATCGAAGAGTGATATGAGCATTTGTAGGTATAGGTTCCTGCTGTAGTAAATGTATGGCTGTATGTTTTACCATCAGCAATCGAACCGCTATCAAATAGATCGGTATCGCTGGTAACAGTATGAGCCATTCCATCATTATTTGTCCATGTTACTGTAGCATTAAGCGACACAGTAATTGTACTAGGCGAAAATTCCATGTTTTCGATATAAACTTCGTTTGCACCAGGAGTATTAGAATCCTTCTTACAACTACCCAATAAAGTAAAAAGGGCTAACACTAGAATTGTGCTAATTAGCATTTGACTATGCGATGTTCTATTCTTTTTCATGGCATTAAATATTATGTAAATGAATATGTTAAACAATAACAGAGCAAAATGGTTCGAAAATAATTTGGCTATAGTAACCTCTGCTGTGATATCAATAAAATTAACTCTCGGATGGGTTAGATTCTGACTAATCCAAAAGGGTGTAAAATCTCAAATCATCAATATCTCAAAGAAAAATTTAAAAATTAAGCCCCTCCTATTTGACCGTTTTGTAAATTGCCAGTATCATAGGTAAATTATTCAGAAAATTGAATGTCGGAAGGAGTATCAAAAATACCTCAACCAAAAAAAGAGCTAATCGAAAGCTGCGTTAAAGGCGATGTACACGCCTTTAGAGAGCTGGTAGAGATGCTGCAAATGTACGCGTACACGCTGGCATTTAGGATACTTCTAAACGAAGAGGATGCAAAGGATGCCATTCAGGAGTCGTTCATTAAGGTTTGGAAAAGGCTTGGAAACTACAATGGTAAATACCTTTTCACCACCTGGATGTACAGAATTGTGGTTAACACTTGTATTGACAAGTTGAAAGAGGTTAAAAAGCGTTCCGAGGTTTACCTTGAAACTACAAACGAACTGAATGCTACTGATGATTCGCTTGCAAATCGAGAGCTTACCAAACAAATTCGGTTACTATCAAAAGGATTACCCGAAAAACAACGAATCATATTTGTGCTAATCGATTTACAGGGGTTAAATCTCGACGAAGCGAGTGAGGTGCTTAATATGCCCAAAGGGCAGATAAAATCGAACCTTTACTATGCTCGGAAAAGTATCAGGGAAGAATTGGCAAAACTTGAAGAATGGAGGAAGTATGAAATCGTGCGATAGAATTGAAAAGCTAATCATGCTTTCGGATCTCGAAAATCTTAACGCCAAAGAAAGAGATGCGATTGCCAAACACTTGGAGAATTGCGAAAAGTGCAGCCAAAAAGCAAAGGAAATGAATGAGTATTATAACCAAATTAAACCTTTGCGAGATGCTACTCCGCATTTGAATTATGCCACTGAGCTAACCGATTCAATAATTCTCGAAGCTCGCCGATTAAAGGCGAATAATACGGTTATACAATCGAGGAATAGATTTAAAATACAACCTTTTTACTTAAGGGCTGCAGCAAGTATACTGCTTTTGATTATGGCTGGCTTTTATGTGCAACAAAACATTTATGTAAACCAAATGGAATCGTCGCTTAGGCTAACATACGAAAGCAAAAAAAATAATAAGTCCATGCTGAATGGCTATAATGAATGTCTCAATTTTTCTGAAGATTTTATAAAGGAACAGCTTGTAGCCGATAGTCGTTATCTCGATTTAATTGCTAAACTAACGCATAGATATCCACTTCGTGGCTATAAGAGCTTTGCATCAGCAGTATGCCTTAAGTCCAATTCTGAATTCAATAAGGCTAATTTAGAGATGAAAAAAATGATGGTAATTGAGGCTCTCAATTCAACCATTAATCAGAAACACTAAAAAACACTAAAATGAAAAAGTCAAATTCAATACTTATAAAAGCTTTAGCTATTATCATTCTGTTTACCATTAATAGCTGTATCGATTTTTATGAAATAACCACACGTGTTAACCTTGATGGTTCGTTGGATAGAACAATACGGGTTATGGCAAGTGACTCTACCTCCGTGTTTAAAGGAAACTATAAAGTACCTCTACCCAGCGATACCACTTGGAAAGTAACGATGCGTTGGCATAACGAAAATCCAAAGGATTCGTTATCAAAGAAAAAATTTGAATACATTGCCCATAAACGATTTGCTAACGCTGAAGAGCTAAATAACTTTTTGAAAGTTAATAAAGATACCACCACCGAAATTGGAGTGTTTGTGGAACTTAAAAAGCAGTTTCGCTGGTTTTACACCTATGTTACCTATACCGAAACCTATAAAAAAAGTATTCCTTTTAATCATTTTCCTATTGAAGATTTCATGAGCGAAAACGATTTATCCTTCTTCTACGACGACAATTTTACATATAGTCGCGAGCAGGACAAACTGATTCACATTAAAGATTTAAAGGAAATACCTATTCTTAGCCATTCCGATAGCATTAGAAAAGAGCAAATAGAGAAGCAGAAAATGATTGCCTTTTACAGCTACATATATAAAAATATTGTTACAGAGTACCTAAACCTCGTATCCAAGGAGTACTCATCAATTTCGACAGAAAAAAGCAACCATATTTTGAGCCAAAAAGACGAGGTTATAAAGTATATTATAAAAGAGGAAAATATGTCTGCTTTTCAGGATAAAAAGGGCGTTGATCCGTTCGATAAAATCGATAGTATTCTTAATATAAAAGGTAAATCGTTAAAAGAATTAAACCCATCTACTTTTAAACAATTCAATAAAAAGGCAAGCAATTCTTTTGAATATCTTATTCCTGATGAAAAGATAAAATGTTCAACAATAATGCCTGGCGTTTTACTACACACTAATGCCGATAGCATTGCCGGAAACCAAACATATTGGAATATTAACGAGCGGTTTTTCTTTGCAAAAGATCACCAGCTTGTTGCTAAATCTCGATTAGTTAATAGCTGGGCCTTCATCCTTTCAGGTCTTATTGCAGTAGGTTTGCTCGCACTAATTTTTAGAAGAGTAAAAAAATAATTGGAGTTATATCTAAGAATTTCATAGCAAAGCAATAGTAAATATTAGGCAGAATATATTTTTGAATTAATCTGTCATTTATTATTGCTTTTTTCTTGTATTTTACATAATTTAGTACAAATAATTATATTATTTCACTTTACTGTAAATTACTATGATATTATTAGATGATACTAATTTGATAAGTGGCTTTGCAGAGTACTTAAAATATGGCCTAACCGGACTAAGCGCAATTGTTCTAATGCTAACCTTTTATATGATCTCGAAAGAGCAATCGAGGGAAAAAGGGGCCAGAGAAAATATCCTAATTTCCATAAGAAAGTATATGTGGACTGCCATTATCTTCCTTTTAATATCAGGAACTTGGTCAATCGCTGAGCAAATTTTAAAGCCGACCGTAAAAAACGACTGTAGCGAGTGTTATAAAACTTTCACACTTGAACTTACAATTCATCCTGATTCAACAATGACCCAAATCGATACAAGGGACTCTCTTATTCTGATGTACCGTGAGAAAAAAACTGAAACAAAATGGAAAGTTGCAACAGTGAAAGAAGGGATAGGTGAAAACTACATAGCATCACTCGATAGCATTAAATCGGATGAGATTTACCAGGTTCAACTTTACAATGTTAGTAAGTCAATAATATGGGAGAACGTTAAAGAAATCTCAGTAACATCAAACTCTGCATCACTCTTTCTAAAAAGCAGGTAGCCCTTTTACCATTATTTATGTAGCGATTTTGTTATATATTAAATCTCCCCAGAATTCTATTGAGTAAAACAAAATAACACAACAATGAAAAAATTCTCAATTATAACAATGCTTTCAATCTGCTCGATGATTGCAAATTCCCAAGAAATGTCTTTTAAAGTTTGTGTCACATCTCTACCCAATGGCATTTCCCAATGGGATATCACTGCAGATAAAGACAATATTAAATACCAAAATATTAAAAAGATTATCTACAACCTAGATGGCATGCTTTATAAAGATCCCATTCGTGAGATTACAAATAGTGATAATGCATTCCAATTAATCTTACAAAACTCGAAGGAGAGTAAAGCAGATGCCGAAGTTTACTATGATAATGGTGAGGTTTCTAGGGTTGATATATCGCTGAATAAAAAATCAGACATCGCATTAAAACTGAAAAACACAGCAACTAAATTGAAGTCGGGACAATTTGAATGGGAAGCATTCATATCTGGAAGTGCTAGTGATATTGCTCTAATCGATCACGTAAACTACAAACTTCACTCAAGCTTTAAAGAGCCTTTTAAAAGTCAGAATCAAATTGGGAATAATAATAAACCCTTTATGATTAAAGCAAAAGGCTGGAGCGTTTTTAAACTAAAAGCCGATGTATTCTTAAAAAATGGTAAACGCATTACGCTTGAGCATGTATTGCAGTTCAATAAATTGAGGGTTGTAGTTTTTTATCTTGCAAGCAATCAGGAAATAACCAAACCAAAGGCTGAAGGGATAGTAAACGCTTTAAGAAATCAGAATAATTATCAAGTTGAATTAAAAACTATTAGCGATAACGCAAATAAAAAAGAAGGCTACAACCTATCAACTAATGAGATTAGATACGAGTTTCTTGAAGCAAACTATGCCAATGAAATTATTTCAACATTAAAAGGCAGTAATATCTCAACAACTCTTGAGAAAAACATTATAACATATAGTTCGCCAGAGTATCTTTCGATATTTATTGTGAAATAAACCGTATGGCGTTTAAAAAAAGGGTTGCTTGGCTAAACCAAGCAACCCTTTTTTTTAAAATGCATTATTAGCGTTTTAAAGAATCCTTTTCTGCAGCTTTTGCTTTTTTCTTAAAGTACTTTTTAAAGAACATGTTATGCTGAAGAGCCTCTAAGTCCTCGTCGAGCTTTTTAGTGCTACTATTGAGGTTTTTAATTGTTTCTTTCAAATTGGTGCCCGACTCTTTATCGTTTAGTAAAATTCCCATTGATGAATTTGAGTCGTTTATTTTTTGGTTAAGATTTTTTGTCAACTCCGTTGCAGCGCTTGAAACTTGCTGTAATTGCATTACAGAATTTTTAATTGAGGCAAACATAACCGTATCGGTAGTTAACTCGTTTACCAAAGTCCCCTCTTTGTTAAGGTTTGAACTTATCGCTTTAAGCGAACTCATTACTACTTGAGCCTCATTAAGCACCTTTTGCAACGATGCAGTAGAGGCGTTTATGTTTGCATACACAGAATTATCGCTAAAAAACTTCCCGGCTGTACCTTCCCCGTCAACTAATCGTTTGCTAAGTATTCTAAAATCGTTAGTAATGGCTAGTATATTATCGTTACTCTTTCGGAGTGTATTGATCATCTCTTCGGAAGAGTGAGCCTCCTCAACCTCTAAGGTGTCGCCATCTTTAACACAAGCAACATCGTCGGTTCCTCCGAATATTACAAGTATTTTATTCCCAATAAAGCCATCGCTTGAGATTTTCACCTTTGAATTGCTTGGCACATACTGTCGAACCTCAGTATCTATAAGGATATTAACCTTTACTTTTGATTTTCCATTAAATGTAATACTACTTATTGTACCAACCTTTACGCCTGAAAGCCAAACATTATTGCCTTTTTGAAGCCCTGCAACATCGTTAAATATTGAAACAACCTCAACTTTTTGCTCAAATGTTTTGTGCAAATCGCCAATTAGCAATATTGCAGTAACAAGAATTAAAAGCCCAATAAAAACGAAAAGGCCGACTATTACATACCTTTTATGACTAGATTCGTTCATCTGATTACTATTGAATAAAGTTATAATTATAGAATTCTTTTAAATGGAGCTCATCGGTGCTAAAAACCTCATCAAAAACGCCAACTTTAGCAAAACGCCCATCCAATAGCATTGCAATACGATCGGAAGTATTTCGCGCACAAGTTAAATCGTGAGTAATGATTATCGAACTGGTTTTATACCTCTGCTGAACCTCGTTTATAAGCTGAATAATTTCTGTGCTTGTAATTGGGTCGAGTCCAGCAGTTGGCTCATCATAAAGCATAATTTCGGGTTGTAAAATGAGGGTTCGAGCAATCCCAATTCGCTTACGCTGTCCACCCGAAAGCTCCGATGGCATTTGCTTTATCTTACTCATTAGCCCAACCGCATCAAGAACCTTTTCAACAGCAACATTTACCTCTTTTTTGGTAAGATATTTTGCATTCATAGTTAAAGGAAATGCAAGGTTCTGATAAACATTCATGCCATCGTACAACGCACTGCTTTGAAACGAGAAACCAATTCTAAGCCTAAGCTCATCGAGCTCTTTATGCGAAAGCGAGCTAACCGATTTACCTAAAGCTACAACCTCTCCTCTATCGGGTTTAAGCAAGCCAACAATAATCTTTATTAACACCGATTTTCCAGTCCCCGATTTACCCAGAATGGCTACATTCTCGCCTTTGTAAAGTGAGAAATCGATCCCATTGAGAACTTTCAAATCACCAAACGATTTGTAAAGCCCCTTGATAGAGATTACCTCCTCATTATTATCAATATAGTGCTGCTTTAGTTTATCCATTTTTATGCGCTAATAAGCCAAGTGTAAACTTGAACAATAAGTATCTCCTCAATAAAAATTAAAAACATCGAAAACACAACGGCCTGATTTGCAGCCCTTCCAACTCCGCGTGTCCCTTGTGAAGCATTATACCCCATGTAACATCCCACAAATCCTATTGTAAACCCGTAAGAAATTGATTTTACAATAGATTCGATAATGTCGTAGAACGTAATAGTGGAGAATGCATTCTGGAAATAGGTTATTATACTACTACTCTCTTCGAAATGGACGTTAATGAAAGATCCCATTAACGCCACAAAGCTGCAATAGAATACAAGGATTGGAATGGTGATTGTTGTTGCCAGAACACGGTTTACAACCAGATACTTAAACGGGTGAATAGAAGAAACCTCCATGGCTTCGATTTGCTCGGTCACCTTCATCGAACCAAGTTCAGCACCAATCCCAGAACCAACCTTACCTGCGCAAATAAGTGAGGTAACTAGTGGTCCTAAAGCTTTAATAATTGCAATACCCATGAACGATGGCAACCACGACGTAGCCCCAAAATTCTCCAGTGGTGGGCGCGATTGCATTGTAAAAACAACACCAACAATAAACCCAGTAAGCGTAATTAAGGGTAAGGCTCTAATACCAATCTCGTAACATTGGTTTATCAACTCGCCAAAATGAAAGGGTCTTTTAAAAGCCTCTTTAAAAAAGGTTGAGAAGAACTTACTTATTTGGTAAACCTCCTTAAAGAAAAGATCTATCCTTTTTGTGAAAATATGATTTTTTACCCTATTGCTAAACATTTTGGAACTGCTATTATTCTAGTATTTGGAGATAAACTCTCGCTTTAACAAATAGTATACCGTGTTTATATAATCGAGTGCAAAATTATGTTATTCTAACATTTGTCCGAATTGTTTGAGTTAAATTTTTAAAAAACATGTTTTTTAATATATAATCCAAGTCTATTGACTGTTTAGCTTTTATGATTAATTTAGGTAACAAAATGTAAGGTATTCTAATTAAGTAGATATTATAAGGTTGTTTTAATTATTAACTTCACTCTCAACACACCTTCGCTTATGAGAGTTCTAAAACCTATGATTATGGATCCTAGAATTATTACTTTTAATGAGCTAAGGCGGATTGTGGGCTGGCTTGGCATTCTTTTACCATTTGTGCTTTCCATTATGCTCTTTGTTCTTGCTTCATGTGCCATACAGGATTCCATTAGTCAGTATTATTACACACAAATGGGCAGCTACCTAACAGGTACGCTTTGCGCGGTGGGTCTATTCCTTTTTGCTTACAAAGGATATCCCGGCGAGAACGATGGCAAATATTGTAACTTTGCTGCGGTTTGTGCATTAGGCATTGCATTTATTCCAATGCAACTAAACCCTGAGGATGTTCCTTGTCAGAATTGTATTGTATTTTTCACAAATGGAAAGTACTGGTGGCGATACTTTCATTACGTGTTTGCAGTTCTTTTATTCTTAACCATGGCTTACCTATGCTACTTTAAATTCACAAAAACTACTACTGGTGAAACGGTGAATAAATCGACAAAAAAATATTCTCGTAATATGCTTTATAAGATTTGTGGCATTACAATATTTGCGAGCATTATCCTACTAGCAGGCTATAAAATATTGGTAAGTATTAATCATGAATTGAAGATAAACTCCTTAACATTTTTCTTAGAGTCGATAATGCTTATTGCTTTTGGTACAGCTTGGTTGGTTAAAGGCGAAGGGGTTGGCTTTTTGAATGATTAATACTTGGAATTGATATAGTTACGATCGGTTTATAAAAATCAAATTGAATTAACTCAAAAAGCTGTGTGCGATAAGTTTGATAAATAAACCTAAATCAATAACTTGTACTTCTCACATTAAACGACAATAGAGTAGAAATCTAATATCCTAGGAATATGGAAAAACCCATTTCAACACAAGGCATGATAATAATAATATTTTCTAGCCTAGCAGGTTTGTTATTTACCATTTTTTCTGTAAGCATCGTTTTTAATGCCCATAAAACTAAAAGTTGGCCAACTACTGAGGGAACGATTTACTCATCGGAAGTGATACGCTCGTCAAGGTATGTCCCCAAAATTGTTTACACCTACAATGTTGATACTTTAGCCTTTTCATCGGAAAAAATACAACTAAAAGACATGGCTCAATACAAAAAAAAGGAAGATGCCGAAGAGGTCGCTAGTAAATACCCTGTTGATGCCAAGGTTAAGGTTTACTACAACCCTGCTAAGTTTGATGAAGCCATTCTAGATCCGGGGGTACAAGGTGTACATATTTTTATGTTGTTTATTGGATTTTTAATATTTACTGCTCCACTAATTGGCTTATTCTATAGTATTAAAAAGTCAAAAAAACATTGAGATGAGAAATCGCTTGTAATATTTAAATAAAAAAAGGACGAGATTTTAACTCGTCCTTTCTATTTATAAACGTTTTTTTAATACTACTTAATAGCTGCTTCTTCAAGTATTACATCGTATTTATAGCCATGTCCAAAATCTTTATCTAAAGCAATTATACCTTCAAAAGTAACAACATCTCCTACTTTCAGTTCGGCTAATGTTGTAACAGTTAAATCATAATTACCCTCGAATTCGGTTCCATCTTGTATATGAACCCAATTTTTACTCATTATATTGGGTGATACTTTTACAACCTTTCCTTTAATCAAAATCTTTTTATTCGAATAGGTGTCTTTATTTGAATAAATATTGGCAATGGACAGCTCCTCGGTTGTTTTGACAAATTCAACGTTCACTTTTCCTGCTTTAGCTTTTTCTGAACCAGGGCCACTTGGCTTATTTGAGTCGTTTTCTATTGGGTTATTTGACAATTTATCAACAAATAAAATACTTTCGAAATCCCTATTCAACTCTTTACTATGGAAATTATTCATCTCCATCGATTTCTCATAGTAAAACTTATCGCCTACATTGGCATCAATTACTGAAGTTGCAAGCCAATTCTCCATACCATTTTCAGTATATCTTACGTAAGTATACGCCGAGGTTTGAAGTACTTCAACAACTACTATTTCATGACTGTTTGGGTTAATTTTTTCAGCTTTCTTCTGTCCACACGAAAAGGCAATAAATGCCATAATTACAATTAATACTTGCTTCATATTAAAATTATTATTGAGGTTTATTTTACTCTGCAATTATATATACAATATCGGACTTAAACGAATAGAAACAATAATTTGATAAAATGGTTGAGTAAAACATGTAAAGAATATAGTTTTAAATTATGAATCATATTGTAAGCAAAGTATAATTGGTTATTAAACCATTCACAGTATAATCTTCTACTATTTTCACTAAAATTAACCTTTTAATTAGTAGTTAAATACATCATGTTTATCCAATAAAATGATAAATTAGCAGTCTTAACCTTAAAAATTAAAATTATGTTCCTAATAGTTATCGTCATCCTCGTAATCCTTGGATTAATTGCTGTTAGCCTTTACAACAGACTTGTTGTATTAAGAAATAGCCGCGAAAATGCTTTTGCTGATATTGATGTACAGCTTAAGCAAAGACTTGATCTTATTCCTCAACTTGTTGAAGCTGTTAAAGCCTACATGAAACATGAGAGCACTGTACTTACCGATGTTACAAATGCTCGTACAAATGCGATGCAAGCGTCAACAATTAATGATAAAATCGCTGCCGATACTCAGCTGTCAGGCGCACTACAAGGTCTTAAAGTAGCAGTTGAAGCATATCCTGACCTAAAAGCGAACCAAAACTTTAAACACCTTCAGGAGGAGATTTCGGATGTTGAGAATAAGTTGGCAGCAGCGCGTAGGTACTTCAATTCAGCCACTAGAGAGCTTAATAATGCCGTTCAAACATTCCCATCCAACATTTTGGCCGATCTGTTTAACTTTAAGAAAGAACCAATGTTTGAAATGGGTGTCGAACAGCGTGCTAAAGCAGAGGAAGCTCCAAAACTAAATTTCTAGGGAAAATGGAATACGTAGGGCTTCAAACCCAGATATGGAGAAACAATATCAAGTCGACGATATTGTTAGTACTTTTCCCTTCTTTAATCTTTTCATTGGTATGGCTTTTTCTTTTTTTCATCAATGAGGAGCCCGAGCAACGAATTGAAATGGTTAATCAAAATTTCATTCAATTTGCTCCTTGGGTTCTAGGTGGCGTTCTCCTCTGGTTCATAATCGCCTATTTCTCTCATTCATCTATGATTAGGAGTGCAACTGGCTCCAAGCCTCTTGAACGTACAGAGAATAAGAGGGTTTATAATCTTGTTGAGAATCTTTGTATTGCAAGCGGAATGCAAATGCCAATGATAAACCTGATTGAAGACGACTCGTTAAATGCTTTTGCAAGCGGTATCGATTCAAATTCATATACCGTCTCATTATCAAGAGGTATTATCAATAAGCTCAATGATGAAGAGCTTGAAGCTGTAATTGCCCATGAGCTGACTCATATACGAAATCGAGATGTAAGGTTGCTTATAGTCTCAATTATTTTTGTTGGGATATTCGCCTTTGTAACCGAGATGCTTTTGCGCTCGATCCGTTTTAGCGGAAAAGGAAAAAAGGATGGAAAAGTAATTCTTATTGCGCTGCTACTAGTTGCGGTGGGTTACTTGTTATCGAGCATTTTCCGATTTGCAATATCACGAAGCAGGGAGTACATGGCCGATGCTGGTGCCTCAGAAATGACAAAAAAGCCGTGGGCATTAGCAGCAGCTCTACAAAAAGTTTCAAGAGATTCAAGAATAGAAGCTGTTGAACGTAAAGATGTTGCTCAACTATTTATTGATAATCCTCAAGAAAAAGAGAAGAGTAGCATTTCAAATTCCATATTTTCAATTTTTGCTACTCACCCTCCAATTGAGAAAAGAATAGAAATTCTTAAGGGCTTTTAGCCCATCTTTATCAAAATGGACTAACAAAATTTAACATTGATCGCTTGAGGATAATGCAAAAATAAACCGAAAAAAACGTAATTTTGAAGAAGTATTAACCCTAAAACTTACAGCTATGTCAAAGGAAAAAACTAATAAAGAAAAAATGTCAAAGAAGGAGCCTACAAAGAGTTTGAAGGAAAAAAGAGCTGCGAAAGCCGCAAAACGTAATGAGAAGAAGTAAGTAGCATTATTGCTAAGCATCTTATATGATAATTTAAGCGTAGCTAAAAAGCTGCGCTTTTTTTATTTGCTTAAACGATAATAAATTTCCTACCAATAAATGTTGTATGGCTATTATTTGGTAATTTTGAAATTTAAACCAAGATTTTGAAAATGCTTAAAAAAATATTGATAATTGCAGTGCTTGTATTCATTGCTTTCTCTGCTTTAGTGTATTTTGGCTCTTATGAGGAAGGTGTTATGGCAGGCAAGGTTCTTCGCATAAGCAAAAAAGGTTTTATTTTTAAAACCTATGAGGGAAAATTAAACCTCGAAACTTTTGGTGCGCTTAAGGGTGCTAGCCCAATAGCCGAATCGTTCGATTTTTCGATTGAAAGAGGGAATCAAGATCTAATAAAACAGCTCGAAGAGGTTGCGCTTACAGGTGAGCGTATTAACCTTCACTACAAGAAACGCTTTATGACTTTCTTCTGGCGTGGAAATACTAAGTACTTTGCCATTAAAGTTGACAGGGCAAAGCCAAGCTAAAACAGTTTTTATGATTAACAAGCTCGATTACCGATTGCTGTCTAAAAATGATGGAGAGTTACTTTTTAAGTTCAATTCGAGCATCGATAATTTGGCTTATGTACCTCGTACTCCCTACCAAGATATAGACGAAGCAGAGGCTTTATTAACAAGATTTTTAAAATCGATGGAGGATAAAACAGCAATCTGGTGGGTTGTTTGCAATAAACATAACGGGAATGCTATAGGGTATGGTGGTTTATTTGATATTGACTACAACAATCATCGAGCCGAAATTGGTTATGGTTTTCTAAAAGATTTTTGGGGAAAAGGTTTTGCTCGTGCTATTGTTGAACATATTACTAATTACGGTTTCTCTGAACTAAATTTACATCGAATATGTGGTTTGGTTGACCCAGATAATAAAGCATCAATCAGGGTTTTGGAAAAAAATGGTTACAATAATGAGGGTTTAATGCGCGATTATTACTTTGCTCGCGAAAAATTTTTCGATATGTGCCTTTTGGCAAAAATATACATAAAAAAAGAGCACGCTTAGTCACGTGCTCTTTTTTAATTATAAACTCTAAATATTCAATAAATTCCTAAATAATAGATATCTAAAATCTCATTCCAACATTAAATCCAGGATACATTTTTACATTAATATCGTTATTGTATGTTTTATTAAATGCGTGCCAAGGAACAAACTTTGAATTCTGGTCAATATCTGAAACCATTACATTCCAAGTTGGGCCAACAAATATTGTGAAACCATTAGTAACCTTTATCAGCAACGATAGGTTTGCCTTGTTTAGTAAGTTGATATGGTCGTTGTACATCTTATCCTCGTTTATTTGGTAACAAGTACCTTCTAAATTTAAATCGAGCCTGTTGTTAATTGGTATAATAGTTCCAACACCATAACCCCAACCCCAGTATATCATATCATTTCTTGTTGATGCCCCAACAGAAAGGATATTATAAAACGCTCTTGTACCTGTTTTATAGCTTAGTACTCCGTATAACGACTCATTTCCGCTTAGTTCAAAAACATGATATCCATTTCTTACAAAACTGATAACCCCAACTGATAGACCGCTCTCGAGGGAATCGATATAGTTGAACACACCTAGCTGAAACCCTTTAAGTTTTTTTGCATAGTTAAAGAATCCCGAGATTTGCGCACCCTGCAATCGGTCGGTATTGATATTTGTAAACCCGGCAATTTGTAGGCCTTTAATATTACCTACATTAATGTTACTGAATCCAGCAATTTGTGGCCCATGTATTTCTCCAAAATTAAAGTTGGAAAACCCAGCAATCTGACCTTTAGCATTCCCTTTTGAATAGTTTGCAAAACCAGCACCTTGGAATCCTTTTAGAGAATCGGTGGCAACGTTCGCAAAACCGGCAAATTGATGCCCTTTAAGTTTCCCGTTAACCACGTTTGCAAACCCCGAAACTTGAAAAGCCCTTGCATCGGCTAGAATAACGTTAGCATAACCCGAAAACTGTGCTCCCTTAAACTCATTTTTGTTGAAATTTAAAAATCCTGAACCTTGAAAACCTTTCCCCTTTGCAAGGTTGATATTTGCATAACCTGCAAACTGTGCACCATCCATATCTCCCTTTAAAACGTTGGCAATACCACCAAATTCAGCGCCCTTAAGACCACCAGAATATCCTGCAAGAATATTGATTGAGAACTTATTGGTTATATTTTTCGATTCTACACCATTTGTTCCTAGCGGAGTAATAAATGTTAACTGAAAATCTCTAACCTTTTGCTCACTATTTTCTTGAGTCCAACCCAATTTTGCAAAAAATACTAATGCTAATCCTAAATAAATTTTTACTTGTGTTTTCATATCACTTTTAAATTAGTTTTTAATTCTGCGAATTGCTCGCTTTTGAATTAATGACAACGCTGTTTCTAGTTACCCCTATTTCAAACTAAATATTTTTTTATTTTTTTAAATTAAACGCTAGTTTGCCTTAGAAGTCAAACGATTATACAAAATCTGTATGTTAGCATTTAAGGTAAAACTATTGCTTAGCTGCTTTGTGGCTTTCGTAGCGCTGGTAAACCCAATCCAAAAGGTATTTATTATCACCACACTGCAAAGTCAATTCAATCCAAAGGAATTGCGTCTTATTGCAATCAAATCAACTATAACTGCATTAATTATACTTATATTCTTTTTGCTTGTAGGTGAAGTTGTTTTTAGCTATGCATTCCATATTGAGATTTATGCATTTCAAGTTACTTGTGGTGCTGTACTTTTTTATAATGGCATATCTGGCTTACAAAAAGGCGACTTTCTAAATGTAGATAAGAATGTAACAATAAAGGATATAACCGTTGTTCCAATAGCAATTCCAATGATAGCAGGGCCAGCCACAATAACTGCTGCCGTTACTTTACCTGCTGACTATGGACACACCAATACAATTGTATCGATAATTGCCGCTTTAGCAATAAACCTTGTTTTTATGCTTTATGCAAGAAGCATTGGTGGGTTTCTCTCACGATTTAATATTTTAAACCCCTTAATTAGAATTTTTGGATTAATCGTTGCCACAATTGGGGTGCAAATGGTTTTTAATGGACTTCAAGGGTTTATTAATTCCGTCTCAAATTCATAAAACCACTCATAAATAGTACAATTAATATTTAAATTCCACCCAGGTATTCCTTTTAAGGCTTTCTGGAAACATGTACTATTTAGATCTATAAAATCTGAATTCTTTTTCTATTAAAACATCTCTAACTTGGTGATAAATATCACTTTCCATTTCGAAACTTATACAGTTAAATACGTTAAATTGCCCTAGGTGCCTATTTAAATTCTTAAGAGGATAGGGAGGATATTCTTATGGAAAATAATGCAGAAGATTTTAAATTAAGTTTAGAGTTAACCCGTTACCGAATTATAACCCATGGTTTAGCTTTCCTTTTTTTTCTACTAGTTTTATCAAACATTCGGTTGCATGGTCAGGAGAAAGGAAGTGTAATAATTCGAAATTATATCTCACAAGACTACAAGGCTCATGTACAGAATTGGGCCACAATCCAAGATAATCAAGGAATAATATATTTTGCAAATTCGAATGGAATATTGAAATATAATGGAACCGATTGGGAACTAATAAGGGTATCGAATGGCACATTAGCCCGCTCTTTTGCAAAGGATGAATCTGGAAGGATTTATGTAGGTGCCGTTGGCGAATTTGGCTATATTCAAACAAATCAAAATGGCGAAACAAGCTTTGTTTCACTTACCAATAAAATCAAAAAAGAGGATAAAAAGTTCCTCGATGTATGGTTTACTCAAATAGTTAATGATGATGTTTATTTCGTTACATACCATATTCTATTTCGGCTTCGCGATGGACAAATTAAATCTTGGAAAACAAATAATAATATTACAAAATGTTTTAGCGTTAATAACCAGGTCTACATTAACGAAGATTTAAAAGGTATAAAGAAAGTAACCGAGAATGAATTGGAAGAGGTGCCATTTGGTAGTTTTTTTAAAGATAAATCTTTCCGTTTAGTTTTCCCATATGAGAAAAACAAAGTTTTAATTGCTACCAATAGACATGGATTTTTCACCTTCGACTTTGATGCAATTTCTACAAATAGCCAAGACCTTATTATCAAAAGATTCAGAACCGATGTTGATGATATTCTCATGAAAAGCCGACCATACAATGGAGTTCGCTTAAAAGATGGCAGCTTTGCTTTTGGTCTTATACCCTATGGTGCTATGATTGTTAGCCGAGAAGGGAAACTGAAATATTTCTTCAACAAAGATGAAGGCCTTGTTAACGATGGTGTTACAAATGTTTTTGAGGATAGCGAAAATAACCTATGGCTGACCCAGATTAATGGGATATCGAAAATTGTAATTAATAAATCACTTCTACATTTTGGGACTAAGGATGGCCTTAAAGATGTAGTTGTTGATGTAATAAAATTCAAAGAATCCATGTACATAGGCTGTTTTAGTGGACTTTATAGATTAATAGATAATAAGGTTTCAAAAATAGATGGAATAGATACTCCCATCTTTCACTTTTTGGACTTTAATATACCTAACGAAACAAACGGGAAACTACTGCTTGTAGCCACTAATTATAATGGTGTTATCGGAATTAGAGACAATAAAACTTTTACCGCTTTACCAAGTAACTCTATTGTTTTTAGGTTGCTTCAATCTAGGGTTAACCCGTCCCTAATTTATATCGGAAAATCGGGGTCGTTGGATGTTGCTAGGTATGAGAATAATTCACTAAAATATATTGGTAGCATTGAGGGTATAAATCAAGAAGTCAGAAGCCTTGCCGAAGAATCTGATGGAACGATTTGGGCAACAGATCAAAACAGTAAAGTATTTTGCATAATACCCTCTGAAGATATTCTTAAACCAAAGCAGATTAAAATTTACACTAAAGAGCATGGTGTTAAAGAATCTCCTATGGTGTATAACTTTAATGACAAGTTTACACTAGCTAGTTTTAGCGGATTGTATCGTTTTAATAAGCTCGAAAATAAGTTTGTTTCCGATACCACCTTTGGCAAAGATTTTAGCGATGGCACAATAAAGATAGTTAGTTTCAAAGATGGCAAAAATGGTGATGCATTTATTTCAGGTTATAAAAACAACCATTTAGGGTTAGGTTTAAAAATGAATGGTAAATATGAGTGGTTTGAATCACCTTTCTTGACATTACCCGAAAATATAACTACATCTACTTATTTTGAAGCGGATACCGCAGTTTGGCTAAATACACCTCAAGGTCTATATCGATTTAAAGGCGATTTAACTAAACATTGTCCGCCATTCAAAACCAATATCAGTAAGGCTATTATTGGAAAGGATAGTGTTGTCTATGGTAAACCAGAGAAGCAGATTAAAAGGGATACTATTGAACAAACATCTTTGTTGAATAGTAAATTTGAATACAAATATAACTCTATTACTTTTTTTTACTCAGCATTATCTTTCTATAACGAAAGTTTTAACCTTTACCAAACTTACCTCGAAGGCTTGGATAGCGATTGGTCTAATTGGAGTAAAGACACAAAGAAAGAGTATACCTATCTTCCTGAAGGCAGCTATATTTTTCATGTAAGGTCAAAAAATATGTATGGGGAGATGGGTGGAGAAACGAACTATACTTTCACCATTCTTCCACCATGGTATAAAACCATTTGGGCGTTTGCTATTTACCTTTTAGCCTTAATCGCCATTGTATGGACGATTATTGAATTAAATCTACAAAGATTAAAAGCGGCAAATTATCATTTAGAAAAAACGGTTCAGGAGAGAACAATCGATTTATCAGAAACCAATGCTCAACTTGAGGAGCATCAGGCAGAACTTGAAGTTAGGCAAGAGGAGATAACTGCTCAGGCAGAATTGCTTGCAAATACAATTAAAGAGTTGGAGAAACTATCAATTGTTGCCAGCGAAACAGATAATGCAGTAATGATTATGGATGCTGATACCAACTTTGAGTGGGTTAATGCAGGGTTCATCAGAATGTATAAGAACGACTTAAATGAACTAAAAAAAGAAAGAGGAGAAAGTTTACTTAAAGCAAGCCAAGCAGATAATATCCATGAAATTGTTAAGGAATGCCTTAAACAAAAAACGACTGTAAATTATCAGTCATATAATACTCTTAAAACAGGTGAGAATATTTGGGTACAAACAACCCTAACCCCAATATTAAGTTCAACAGGTGATATTATCAAAATCATTGCCATCGATTCTGATATAACAAAACTTAAACAGGCTGAATTTGATATTATATCCATGAATCAGCAAATTATTGCTCAAAATTCGGAGTTAGAGAAACATCGAAGTAATTTGGAAGATATTGTGCATGAACGCACTGCTGAACTTGAAATAGCAAAGAATAAAGCGGAGGAATCTGACAGATTGAAATCTGCCTTCTTGGCCAATATGAGCCACGAGATACGAACACCCATGAATGCCATCATCGGTTTCTCAACCCTTTTAAGCAGCGAGCATTTGGACAGTAGTGAGAAGGAAGAGCTAACCCAACATATCATTAGTAATAGCGACACACTTCTTCATCTTATAAACGAAATCATTGATTTATCAAAGATTGAGGCAGGACAACTAAGCATCTCTATTAAGCCATGTAATCTGAATAGATTATTAAATGAAATCTTTGAAAGTTATAGGGCAAAGGAGAGTAAAGATAGTAACAACGAAGTTGAACTCAGATTCACACCAGCAATTGAAAGTCCTGATTTTACTATTCAAACAGATGCCCTTAGACTAAAACAAATCATATCGAATCTAGTTGATAATGCCCTAAAATTCACGGAGCATGGGTTTGTTGAGTTTGGCTATTTATTGGAGAGTAACACAAAAATTAAATTTTTTGTCAAGGATACTGGGATTGGAATATCTGAAGGGTTACAAGATTTTATTTTTAACCGGTTCACAAAGATTGAAGAGGACAAATCGAAACTTTATCGCGGTGCAGGATTAGGATTATCAATCTGTAAGAGTTTAACAACTTTATTGGGGGGCGAGATATTTGTAGAATCAGAACCCAATAAAGGAACATCTTTTTACGTTACCCTTCCGTTAATAAAAGGGACCGAAAGGGATGAAACCCCGTTTTCAAATGAACGTTTTGATTTTAATTATGAATGGGTAGATAAATCAATCCTAATTGCAGAAGACGAGGAGAGCAATTTTCAATACCTTGTTATGCTGCTCAGAAGCACTAAGGTTACTATTCTAAGGGCTAAAAATGGGCGTGATGCAATCGAACTTCTAGCTAAGAATAACCCCGATTTAATACTTATGGATATTAAAATGCCCATAATGGATGGGGTTGAGGCAACTCAAATAATTCGTCAAAAGAACAAAACAATACCAATTGTAGCACTTTCAGCCTATGCGTTTAATCAAGAAATTGAAGAGATTCGAAAAGAGGGATTTAATGAGTATCTGGTTAAGCCTACAAGCCCATCAAAATTACTCTCTCTGATCAACAACTTTTTTTCACACTAATTTTATGCAAATATTAAGAATCCTACGTAGTGGTTTAAAACTTTACGAAAACTACAGTTTTCTTGCCTTTTATTTGAAATTTCCTAAATCAAGAGCCCTTGTATTTACAATTTCTTTGTTGATTTTTTCAACTTCGATTCATGGGCAAGAGCAAGGAAAATATAGCATTCGAAACTATAGCGCGACTGAATACGGTGCCTTTGTACAAAATTGGGGTGTAGTTCAAGATAATAGAGGTATTATGTATTTTGCCAATGGCGATGGCTTGCTAAAGTATGATGGTTCTGATTGGCAGCTTATTAAAATACCTAATAGATCGGCTATTCGTTCAATTGCTAAAAATAGTGCTGGCAATATTTTTTTGGGTGCTATCGGGGATTTTGGGTGCCTAAAAAAAAATGACAACGGTAAAGTTGAATTTTTCTCATTCAACAATCTAATTGATGAAAAAGATAAGGAGAACCTAGAATTTTGGTTTACAGAAACCATTAAAGACGATGTGTTTTTTTGTGCCTTAAGAGCTGTTTACCATTACCACAATGGGCAAATAAAGATCTATAGAACCACAGGAGATATCATTTCATGTTTTGTTTTTAAAGATCAATTATACATTTATGAGTATAATACTGGGATTAAAAAGTTTACCGATAACGGTTTTTTATTAACACCAAACGGTGAATCCTTTAAGGATAAGCCTTTTCGACTTGCTATTGACTATGATAGTAGCAAACTAATAATTGGAACCTACAATGGGCTAAGCCTTTTAGATATGAACGGTTTTAATTCAAATTCTACTAAACCATTTGTAACTAAATTTAAAACCGATATTGATAAAACTATATTGAATAGCTTCCCTTATCAGGGAATTAGAATGAGTAATGGAAACTTTGCTTTGTGCTTGCTTCCTTATGGAGTAGTAATTTTAGATAAAACCGGTAAAACAAAATATCTTTTCAACAAAGAATCCGGGTTACAAGCCGAAAGCGTTACTTGTATCGTTGAAGATAATGAGAATAACTTATGGCTAGCATTATCCAAGGGGATTTCAAAAATTGAGTATAGCTCAACCTTTACATTTTGGGATAAAAACGAAGGGTTTGAGCTAGTAAACGATATCGTTAGGTACAAAAAGCAGCTATTTATTGGATGCTTAAATGGGCTTTTTAAACTCGAAAACAATAAGATAAAAATTGTAAATGGTTACAACTCCCCCATATTTAGCCTATTGAAATTTAAGAACCCTAATAATGTAACCGATGAAACCCTTTTATTAGGTACTGAATTTAGTGGTATTATCAGTATCGATAAGAATAAATTTAGATCTATTATCCCCGCCTATTCAGCCATTTATACGATGTTTCAATCTAAAATAAATCCATCTTTATTGTACATTGGCACTTCAGGTTCAATCATGGTTGCCCAATTTGAAAATGATAGGTTTAATGTAATAGGAAATATTGAGGGAGTTAATAAAGAGGTGCGAAAAATTGTGGAGGAATCAGATGGAACTCTATGGTGCTCAAATCAAGTTAATTACACATTACAAATAGTGCTATCTAGTAATCTATTAAAACCAAAATATACAAAAGAATTCACGAGTAAAGATGGAGTAATTGGTTATCAGAGCTTGGCGTATAGTAATGGTAAAATTCTTTTAGGTACCGATAATGGGATATTAAGTTTAAATGAAACAAAAGATAAATTTTTACCCGATTCTTCTTTTGGAGAGGAATTATTAGGAGGAACAATCAAAAGCATTTCACTTTTACAGATTGAAAATCAAGATGGCATTTGGGTTCAGGGTGTTAAAAATAAAAAATACGGATTGGGCGAAAAGATTGCAAATAACGCCTATACTTGGCATCAAGGCGCATTCAATACTCTACCTGATTGTTCGTACCCTATAACTTATATCGAACCTGACTCAACCATTTGGATAACAACAAACGATGAAATTTATCGCTTTAAAGATGGTTTTAACAGGCAGTTTCCATTGTTTAATACGATAATTAAAAAAGTATCAATTGATAAAGATAGCACTATATATTCCGATGGCGATTCAATCAATAGGCAACAAATAACAAAACTACAATACAAGAATAATTCCATAACTTTTGTTTCGGGAGCATTAACCTACTACAATGAGAAATCAACAAGCTATCAAACTTTTCTTGAAGGATTCGACGCCAGCTGGTCAAATTGGACCAATGACCCAAAGCGAGAGTATACAAATCTGCCTGAGGGAGTATATAAATTTCATACAAAAGCAAAAAATAAATATGATAAAATCGGCCGCGAAACGGTTTATGAATTTATTATCCTAACCCCATGGTATAGAAGCGCATGGGCATATCTGCTTTATTTAATTTTACTGATAGGGATTGTAATAGTTGTTATTAGAGTTTATACTAGAAATTTAAAGGTTGCAAATATTAAACTTGAGAGAATTGTTGCCCAACGCACCGCTGAAATTCAAAAACAGCGTGATGAGCTTCTCTTATTAAATAGCACCAAAGATAAATTCTTTGGTATTATTGCCCACGATTTACGGAATCCATTTAATAGTATCTTAGGTTTCTCGGAGTTAATAATAGATAAACTCAAAAAGGAGGATGTTAAAACAAGCCTTGCATTTATGCAATATCTCCATAAAGCATCGAACTCTGCTTATGAACTCCTTGATAACCTACTTACTTGGAGTCGTTCTCAATCTGGAATAATTCAATTCAAACCCGAAATGTTTAATATAAAAAAACAAGTTGATTATACCATCTTGATGCTTGAGGGATCAGCAAAAATCAAAGGAATTAATATTTTTTCAAACATAACAGACGATGTTTTTGTACATGCCGATATTAATATGGTATTAACAATACTTCGAAATCTTTTGACTAATGCCCTAAAGTTCTCGAACCACGGTGATATTGTTTCTATTAATATTAAAGTATCTAATAATCATATTGTTTTAGGTGTTTCTGACACTGGAGTCGGTATCAGTGAAAGTAGAATTAAAAAACTATTTAGAGTTGACGAGAATGTAAAAACCGAAGGAACTGCAAATGAGGTTGGAACAGGCCTTGGGCTTATACTATGTAAAGAGTTCGTGGAAAGAAATGGTGGCGAAATCTGGGTCGAAAGTATGATTGGCAAAGGAAGTACTTTCTTTTTTACTTTGCCATTAAATAATCAACTATAGAAATTACAGTTATCACAATTTTTTTATTGCATTTATTAAAATTATGCATTTAATTGTAAATGTAATATGAAGGTTTTTAAAGCTTTTTTGTATTTTATAATACTTACAATGGGAAATCATATGATTGCTCAAAAAGTTTCTATTGGCTTTTAAAAATAGACTTTAACTTTATTGTTCAGGATAGCATTGGCTATCCTTGATTAAGCACTAAATGATATGATAAAGATGGTAAACGGCTAAATTTCATTTTAAGCCATTACTCCAAAAAAATGGTTTTTCGATATTATATTTGCGAATAGCGTATTAACTAAAATAGTTGTGAAAAATAACCCCCTTATTATTGATGTTGAAAAAGTAATTGGAGCAAAAAGCCCTAAATTGCTAAAAGCCCTTCCTCGATTTATTATACGATACCTAAAACGTATTATCCACCAAAATGAAATAAACGAGTTTCTTGCTTTACATGGTCACCTTAGAGGTGTTGATTTTGCTGAAGCAGTAATTAATTTGATGCAAGTAACTTATAAAGTTGATGGCATAGAAAACCTGAGTAGCGATAAGCGCTACCTTTTTGCTTCAAACCATCCACTTGGCGGACTCGATGGCATTGTGCTTATACATCTTTTAGGCAATAAGTATGCTGACGTTAAGTTTCCAGTTAACGATTTGTTGATGCACCTTACACCCTTACACGGAATTTTCATCCCAGTTAATAAGCACGGATCACAATCATCGCAAAATGCTCAGGTGCTTGAACAAGCATATGCTTCCGATGGACAAGTATTATATTTTCCTGCTGGGCTTTGCTCAAGAAAGCAGAATGGTCGTATTGAAGACTTGGAGTGGAAAAAGAGTTTTATTTCAAAAGCAGTAAAGCACCAGCGCGATATAGTTCCAATCTTTTTCAGTGGAAAGAACTCGAACTTCTTTTATAACCTATCAAAATTTCGTGGTTTTTTAGGCATTAAAGCCAATATTGAGATGCTATATTTAGTAGATGAGATGTTTAAGCAGAAAGGCAAAAGCATTACGGTTCACATTGGTAAACCAATTCCCTATACCACTTTCGATAAATCAAAAACACATCAAGAATGGGCTAAATGGGTAAAAGAGCAAGTATACCTAAGGTCGTCGAACAATAAATAACTCCTACGGAACAATAAGAGTGAATAAGTGTTATTTTTGAAAAATTTTTGTTCATGGAACAGATTATCGAACACGTTGATAAGAAATTGCTCGAGAGTGAGTTGACTCCCGAAAGATTTATTCGTAATACCAATAACGCTGGAAACGAACTTTACATCTTCACCGCTAAAGATTCTCCGAACTTAATGCGAGAGGTTGGACGACTTCGCGAGTTAACTTTTCGTTCGGCAGGAGGAGGCACTGGCCTTAGCGTTGATATCGATGATTACGATACATGTTCCAATTGCTATAAGCAATTAATTGTATGGGACCCAAAGGATCGCGAGATTGTTGGTGGTTACCGTTATCACAGCGTTGATCCTACAAAAGGTGAAGAGATAAACCTATCAACAAAGCACCTTTTTAACTTCTCGGAGAAGTTCCAACAAGAGTATATGCCACATATGATTGAGTTAGGGCGCTCATTCGTTCAACCTAAATATCAATCAATTTTTCGTTTAGGGAAAGGCATTTATGCGTTAGATAACCTTTGGGATGGTTTAGGTGCATTAATTGTTATTAATCCAAATATTAAGTATTTTTTTGGAAAGGTTACGATGTATCATACATATAATGCTGATGCTCGTAATATGCTGCTCTATTTCTTTGAGAAGTATTTTTTGGATAAGGAAGGTTTGGTTACACCTATCTACCCTATGATTGTTGAAATGGATAGAGAGAGGATGTCTAAAATATTCATTGGCGAAGATTATAAAGAGGATTACAAGATATTATCAAAGGAGATTCGAAGTTTGGGTGAAAATATCCCTCCACTTATTAATTCATATATGAATCTTAGCCCTTCCATGAGAGTTTTTGGAACGGTTATCAATCCTTTCTTTGGCGGTGTTGAGGAAACCGGAATTATGATCACAATATCAGATATATACGAGCATAAAACCGAAAGGCACGTTTCCAGCTTCTTTAAGAATATTAAAGAGAGATACGAACTTCGTAAGTTCGCCAAGTACCTTCCTAAAGCAAAAAAACAGGACTAGTACGCCCTCTGATTTCTTCCTTCGATAAAGTTGATAAACGAAGTGTTAACCACCTTATTTCCACCAGGAGTTGGGTAATTACCTGTAAAGTACCAATCGCCTAGATCATTAGGACATGCTGCGTGAAGGTTTTCGATGGTTTGGAAAACTATCTTCACCTTAGCTTTTATACCCTTTGGTGTTAGGATTTGAGCAATCTTATCAGA
The DNA here is from genome assembly GCA_051715525.1 of Bacteroidales bacterium. GTDB lineage: Bacteria > Bacteroidota > Bacteroidia > Bacteroidales > Tenuifilaceae > UBA8529. The sequence goes on along the minus strand of JBPXJX010000813.1, from coordinate 2,914 downwards.
TATTTGCTCAGCTGTAAATGGCCTATAAATATCTTTTACGTAGTTTACCATCTCCTCCTTAGGCAGATTTTGTTGAGCTTTACAGTTCTTGTAAACGTTATTGATTACACCCTCTTGTCCAGTCTCTTTTAGCAGTTCAATTGCTGCTCTAAAGGCAACAAAGTCGCCAAGCTTTGCCATATCAATACCGTAGCAATCGGGGTAGCGAATTTGTGGGCACGATGATACTACAACAATCATTGCAGGGTGCAATCTGTCGAGAATTTTCAGGATACTTTCGCGAAGCGTTGTGCCACGAACAATTGAATCATCAATAACCACAAGATTATCGACATCGTTGCGAACAATACCATAGGTAACGTCGTAAACGTGGCCAACAAGGTCGTCACGACCTTTATCTTGAGTAATAAAAGTTCGTAGCTTGATATCCTTCACTGCAACCTTTTCAACCCTAGGGCGCATGGCAATTATCTCGTCAAGCTCTTGCTCAGTAATAGCGTTTCCCTTTTCGAGGATCATGCGTTTTTTCTCCTTCTTCAAGAAATCTTCAACCCCTTTCACCATTCCGTAAAACGCAGTTTCGGCTGTATTTGGAATGAATGAGAATACGGTATTTTGATAATCGTAATTAACAGCTTCTAGAATTGCTGGAGTTAGCAGTTCGCCAAGCATCTTACGCTCTTTGTAGATGCTTTTATCTGTACCTCTCGAGAAGTATATGCGCTCAAATGAGCACGATTTTCGAGTTTGAGGAATTCTTATTTCATCGTGGCTAACCTCTCCATTCTTTTTAACGATTAGCGCGTAACCCGGTTTAACCTCCGAAATCTCATCAACAGAGATATTCATAACGGTTTGAATTACCGGACGCTCCGATGCAACCACCACAATCTCATCGTTGGCAAAGTAGAACGCTGGGCGAATGCCCCAAGGATCGCGAACCACAAAGGCATCGCCATGGCCAACAAGGCCCGCAATGGCGTAGCCGCCATCATAATCTTTCGTTGACTCCTGAAGAACTTTTTTGATACTTATGTTCTCCGCAATTACGTCGCTTATCTCTTTATTATTAAGCCCTTCGTTTTTATAATGACGGAATAGCTGCTGGTTCTCCTCATCGAGGAAATGCCCAATTTTTTCAAGTACTGTAACTGTATCGGAATAATCTTTTGGATGCTGACCCAAATCCACCAATTTTTTGAAAAGTTCGTCAACATTGGTCATGTTGAAGTTACCAGCAAGCACAAGGGTTCTCGACTTCCAGTTATTCTCCCGCATTACTGGGTGAACATAATCGATGCTGTTGTTTCCAAATGTACCATATCGAAGATGTCCTAAATATAAATCCGCTGCAAAAGGAAGGTTTTGTCTTGCCCAAGCCGCATCGTTAAGCAGTTCAGGGTGCGCATCGTATTTCTTAAGAGGTCTATTTACTGCATCAAATACATCTCTAATTGATGCTGATGAATTTGAGCGTTCTCTGTCGATATACTTTTTCCCAGGCTCAACCTCAAACTTGATACTTGCCAACCCGGCTCCATCCTGACCACGGTTATGCTGCTTCTCCATTAAAAGGTAGAGCTTATGCAAGCCATATCGCCAAGTTCCATATTTAACTTGATAGTATTCTAATGGTTTTAACAGCCTAATGAGAGCAATACCGCACTCGTGTTTAATTTGCTCGCTCATAATCGTATATGGTTGATGATGTCTGGTTTATACAAAACAATGATTGACTAGAATAGTTCGTATTGCAAAATAGGTTATTCGAGCCTGCGTGAGAAAGTTTTAGGGTACCATCCTTGCGGATTCTTTTTATTCTTTCTACCTGCGACTGAATTTTAACTATCATTTGCATTTAAGTCTATTCTAGTGGTGGAAAGTTTACCCATTCAGGGATTATAAATGCCTTGGGGTACTCTTTTAACAGCTGATAGTAGAGTTTTAGGGCATTGTCTTTCGTTCTAAAATCTCCTACTGATACTTTATAATAGGGGCTAACGTACGATCGGTAAACTGCAATTCCTGGATAGTTAGTCATAAATCCAACGGCAACATCTTCTGATTGCTTGCGCGACTTTTGTCCTAGATCAAAGTAAATTCTTATTCTGAACCCTTGCATGCCTGGTTGACGAGCACTCTGAAGGATATCAAGATTAAAAACTCGCTCAATTTGAGGATCTTGGTTAATTGAAATCTTACCCTGATTTGGTGTGTCTTTACGAAGAAGTATCAGCATATCACCATCCTTTGCAGTCGTATTTCCTTGTCCAAAAAGACAAAAGGAAATACTGGCAAATACAAAAGATAAAATGATTTCTTTCATTTCGAACTATTTCAAAAAATGCACTGCAAAGTTAGAAAAAGAAGTTAATAACGAAAAGGTGATTTTAAACATTGATACTATTTAACGTAAGTTTCCATTTTAATAAATCTTGTGATTCTCCAACCTTTTCAAAATTATTATTCTCCAATACCTTTAACGATGCAACATTGTCTATATTTGTTGATGCAATAACTGATTTAATAATTTGTTGATTCATTAACCAATTTATCATACCGCCAACCGCCTCGGTCATGTAGCCTTTACCCTGAAATTCATCGTAGGTCCCATATCCAATTTCAATAACTCCATCATCAACTGCCTCATCTATCAAGCACAAATCGCCAATCATCCTATTATCTTCTTTGGAAATAATTGTCCAAAGAGTCGAGAAAAGATAATTTTTACTGCAATCGGCAACATTTGGCATTATGGTTGATTCAATCGCCTCTTTAAGTTCAGGCGAAACCAACCTGATTGTAGGATTTAAGTTCAACTCACTCTCTAACGATCCATCGTTCTTGAGATAGCTTACTAACTGCTCAAAAGATAATGGCTTTATAAAAAGTCGTTGAGTTTCAATCATGCTCA
>JBPXJX010000812.1:0-21790 GCA_051715525.1 Bacteroidales bacterium | reverse complement strand
AGAGGCATTAATGGAGCTAAAAGATCATCCTTCAGCAGAAGCAGTCAAAGAGTATGTTCGAAGAAATCACCCAAATCTAGCATCGGGTACAGTTTATAATATTCTAGAGGCATTTTGCAAAAAGGGGATAATTCGAAAGGTTAAGACTGATAGGGATTTTATGCGGTACGATATTGAAATACATAGGCATCATCATCTTTACTGCGAAGAGTGTGATTACATCGAAAACTACTACGATAATGATTTAGATGCGCTGCTTCAAGAGTATTTTAATAAAAAAGGGATCCCCAATTTTAATATAAAGGACATTAACCTTCAGATAGTGGGAAGTTACAAAGATCATAAACCAACAAAAAAATAGAATTATGGGAAAAGAAGCGATAAAAGTTGCATCAATTGATGTAAAAAAACTAATTAAAATGTTAAATACGGCACTCTCCGAAGAGTGGCTTGCTTACTATCAGTATTGGATTGGCGCCCGTTTAATGGAAGGACCAATGCGAAGCGAGGTTGAACCAGAGCTTCTACTTCATGCAACACAAGAGCTAAATCATGCTGTACTGGTTGTAAACCGAATTATTCAACTAGGTGGAACACCAGTAATTAATCCATCAGAATGGACAAAGCTAGCTCGTTGCTCATACGACGAACCATCGGATCCATATATTGAAGTAATTCTGGAACAAAACCTTAAAGGCGAAAGATGTGCAATACAACGGTATCAGGAGATTGCCGATTTTACAAATGGCAAAGATCATTCAACACACCAAATGGCTGTTACTATCCTTAACGAAGAGCTGGAGCATGAGAATGATATTGAGGATTGGATAAATGATATCAATCGAATGAAAGAAGAGTTCAAAAAAATTAGGTTATAAATCAAAAACAATAAATTTTAATATCATGGAAGATAATCAAGTAGTATCAATGCCACGCATTGGTGACAAAGCGCCTGAATTCAAGGCGGTAACAACACAAGGGAATATTAATTTCCCTGCCGATTATGCCGGCAGCTGGGTAATCCTTTTTAGCCACCCTGCCGATTTCACGCCGGTTTGCACATCGGAGTTTATGACATTTGCGAGTATGGAACAGCAATTTGCAGATGCTAACTGCAAACTTGTTGGGCTCTCAGTTGATGGGCTATACAGTCATATTGCTTGGCTACGCACTATCAAGGAGAAAATCGAATACAAAGGAATGAAAAACGTGGAGGTTAAATTTCCTCTAATCGAGGATATTACCATGGAGGTAGCCAAGAAATATGGAATGATGATGCCTGGCGAAAGCAACACTAAGGCAGTTCGTGCCGTATTTGTTATCGATCCCAAGGGCATTATACGCACAATCATTTACTATCCACTAAGCCTAGGTCGCAACTTCGATGAGCTCTACCGAGTAGTTTTAGCACTTCAAACTGCCGATGCATTTTCGGTTGCAACCCCTGCAGATTGGCGTCCAGGTGATGAGGTTATTGTACCTACAGCTGGTTCATGTGGTGTAGCTAAAGAACGAATGGAAAGCAAGGATGAAAACATTAAGTGTTACGATTGGTTCTTCTGCACGAAAAAGCTAGACAAAGAAACCGTTCTGAAGACTATTATTAAGAAAAAATAATGGCATAAGATTTAAAAGACCGCTTGATAAAGAATCAAGCGGTCTTTTTTTTTACCAAAACCTAAATTCATTTAAGCTCTTTTACTTCTTAGTTACCGATGAAATCTCCTGTATTCTCAGAAAGTACATTGCAAACGAGCGGTATAAAAAGTGTGTCCACTTTCCAAATGGAACTATAATAATAGCCCATTGAACAAGTATCGCTAAATGAGCCATAAATAGCCAGAAGTTACTTTCTAAGATATTTAAATCGATAAAAAGGCGCACAAAGAAAGCGGTAAATCCCATAAGGAATAGCCATATTACAAAAAACCAATCCGATGGTTGCGAGAATTTATGCAACGCTTCGGTTTTCTTTACTCGCTTTAGCATGAATAGGAACGTAACCACAAATATTATGGCACTCTCAACATATCCAAGCACTATAACAAACATATTTTCAGAACCAAACCAATCGAGAAATACAGTGGTAAATAGTAACGATAAGTAGCCAATTACCAATATAAAATGCTCGAACCACTTGATTTGTGTTTCTTGCGATTTCTCGCATTCGAGGAATCGCTTTTGGGTAAACATATGAACCAGTAAGTCTGAAAAGGCTTTGAAATAAACTTTTATTGATGCTTTAACCTTTGGTTGGACAATGGTGTAAAGCCACATTCTGAAAATATTAGGCAGAAGTATTATTGCAAAAACTCCAGCAATGGCAAACATCTCGAACTGATGACCAAAATGCATTATCTTTTCCTGATTCCAATCAAGTTTGGCTGCAAATACAATGAGACCAACAATAATCAGAAGGAATCCAATGATGTAGGCCGATAGATGCTTGTATAGCAAACCCGACAAACCTGTCCAATCATACTTTGAGGTTAACCAGCGGCGCAGCGACATCATCAGCTCGCCTGGATGTGCTTGGCGTGGACAATCTGTGCTACATTCGCCGCAGTAGTAGCACATCCATGGTTTAAGTGACGATTTGATATCCTCCTCTAAACCTAGAGTACTGTAACGAACCATTTCGCGTGGAAACGATTCATCTTTAGTTGATAAACCGCAGATTGCAGTACAGTTACCACAGTTAAAGCAAAGATGAAAATCTTTAGCACCAAATTTCTTAATTTCTTCAGCAAAATTGGGATTTATATGCGACATAGCCGTTTACTTTTTGAGTTTGTACTTGTAGTAGCTTTCTTCATCGTTCAATCCAGCAGGCTCCACCACGCTGTAACGGTTCATTGTCATCAAGTGCCAGGTTATCAGATTCGATTCAATACCCGTTTTCGCGGCTATCTCAGGAATTGTAAGTGAACTACCGTTAATTGCTCCGATTATGTGATTCCAAATCTCAGGGTATTCTTTCATTCCCACCTTGCCCTCTTCAACCTTAGCGCCATGCTCTAGCTCGCGCGCTTCAATATCGCCCTTAGACATGAAACCGTCAATCATCGATTCTATCTCGTTATCGGTGTATTGAGCAATTTCAATGGCATTGGTAGGACATACCGGTGCGCAGATTCCACAACCTGTACAAGTTGAGATGTTAACCTCGGCAATCATTTTACCATTGCTTTCAATTGGTTTAACGGCATCGTACTCGCAAACCTCAGCGCACTTATTGCACCAAGCACAAGCCTCAGGGTTAACCCTTGCAACAATTGGTTCCAAGGCTATTGAGCCCTTTCTGATTACCGCATTGATTTTTGCAGCACCCGATAAAGCAGATTGAACTGACTCTGTAATATTTTTTGGTCCTTGACAAGCACCACCAATATAAACACCTTTAATTACGGTTTCTACAGGTTTTAACTTTGGATGAATCTCGTTGAAGAATTTATCAGTACCAATCGGGATTTTTAGTTTGCTCGATATCTCGCTGCTATCAGCGCGGGCAACCATTCCTGTAACAAGAACAACTAAATCGGCGTCAAGAGTTAACTCCTTCTTTGATGTTAAGTAATCCTTAACCTTTATGGATGGTTTGTTATCCTTAAGTTCAACAACGGGTGGCTCCTTCTCCTCAAATTTGATATAGATATCACCTTTCCTTGATGATTCCTGATAAAGTAACTCCTGTCTTCCGTAGGTCCTAATATCACGATGAATATGAAATGCCTTAACGCCCTCAAACTTCTCGTGTACATTCAACGATGAATGTATAGCTGCGGTGCAGCATTGGCGTGAGCAGTATTTATTTTCGCCTTTCGACTGGCGATTCCCAACGCAATAGATGTAAGCTACCGATTTAACTAGTTTTCCATTATGAATAAGTTTCCCATTGCTCGATTCAACAAGCTTATTAAAATCCTGAAGCGTGATTACATTCTCTGAAAGTTTATAACCGTATTCTCCTTCTTTGGGTTCATAAAAGTCAAAACCAGTTGTAACCAATACCGAACCAACATTGAGTTTAAGCAATTCCTCGCCAACATTAACATCAACAAAGAAATTACCAATACTTCCCGATACTTTTCCAAGATTAGCATTAGTAAAAACGGTGATGTTATTCATCTCCTTAATCCGTTGATAAAGTCTTGCAATAACCTCTTTTCCATTTTCTCCGGTCATAAAGAGTTTTCCTGTGCTTGCAATCTTACCTCCAACCTCATTCTCCTTTTCGATAAGATAGACATGGCTTCCCATTCTGGCTAAGTCAATTGCCGCTCGCATACCAGATACTCCAGCACCAATAACAGCAACAGCCTTTTGGGTAGTAATCTCAATGCTTTCAAGCGCCTCTGAGTGAGAAACCCGACCAATACCCGCCCTGATAAGGCCAAAGGCCTTAATCGTAGCATCCATGGGTTTATCGGAGTGTGCCCACGAGCATTGCTCGCGAACGTTAACCTGTGCATAGTTATAAGGATTGATACCTGCTCTCTCCGCCACCCCTCTGAAAGTGTGAGTATGAAGCTTTGGAGAGCACGATGCAACAACAATAGCATCGAGCTGTTTCTCGTTGATATCCTGAATCATATCCTTTTGATTGGCATCAGAGCAGGCGAACATTACATCTTTTGATATAATAACACCATCCTCTTTTGCCATCAACTTGCCAAGTTGTTCAACATCTACGTAATCGGAGATGTTACCTCCACAATGGCATATATAGACTCCTATTCTTTGTTTCATTTCGCTACGATTATAAATTATTCACATAACTTGCTGCCTCTGACGCTGCAGAGCCTGCCGATAGAATTGAATCTGGAATATCCTTAGGTCCAGCAGCAGTTCCAGCAACAAATACACCCTCGATGCTTGTTAGCGATGGACTAACCAGCTCGTCGATCTGCTTGATAAATCGTTGATCGTCGAGTTCAAGTTTTTGGTTTGTAAATACCTTGGTAATCTCATTATTCGGAAGAACTCCAACCGAAAGCACCACCAAATCATGCTTTGCCTCCTTAAGAGTTCCAGTAGTAACATCCTCGTAGCGAAGAATCAAATCGCCGCTATTATCGTCCTTTTGGGTGATTTTAGCAATCTTACCCTTAATGAAACTAACACCCATTCCTTTGGATTGATGGAAGAACTCCTCGTAACCCTTACCAAATGCTCTAATATCCATGTAGTAGATTGTGATATCGGCCATTGGTAGCGCACCCATTAGGAGCTGAGCTTGCTTTATAGAGTACATACAGCAAATCTGCGAGCAGATTGGGTTATTTGAGCACTCGGTGCTACATCCCATACCATGTTCAATACTTGAATCCCTTGAACCTGTACAAAGCACATAGGCAATCTTATCGGGCACTTTACCATCGCCAGGGCGAAGAACGTTGTTGAACGGACGAGTTGGAGCAATCAGACGGTCCATCTGCATGGCATCAATCACGTTTGGATATTTGCCATAGCCATATTGTGGTTTATTCTCAGGTTTAAAGAGTTTAAACCCTGTTGATACTATCACTGATTTCGCCTCTGAAACAACAACTTCATCTTTTTGAGAGAAATCAATTGCCTCGGCAGGACAGGCAGAAACACACTGATGGCACTCGCGACAGTTGCTGCAATCTAAACAACGATCGGCGCTTAGCTTTACTTCAGCTTCGCTGAAAGTCTTCTCAACATCTTCAAAATCCTTCACCCTTTCAACAGGGTTACGATGAGTTTCGTGAACAGGGTTAGCAAATTTGATATTATCGCGATGAAGTACCTTCGATTTATCAACTGCTGGTAGTTTATCGCCAAACTCAAAATCCTCTGGCTTTAATCCATTTAGGAATTTATCGATATAAAACGCTGCGCGTTTACCTTGACCAGCAGCCTCGATAATTGTTGAAGCACCAGTTACGCTATCACCACCAGCAAAAACTAGCGAATTTGAAATCTGTAAGGTTTTGTTGTTAACCTTAATCGTTCCATTCTTGTTCAAATCAACCTCATTTGAGAAAATTGAAGTTGATGGTTGTAAGCCAATGGCCTCAACTACAAAATCAACATCCTCCAAATATTCTGATCCCTCAATAGGAATTGGACTTCTTCGTCCGCTGGCATCAGGCTTATCGAGTTTCATCTTGATTAGCTGAACCTTGGTGAGTTTCCCATTCTCCCCAATAAATTTTATAGGATTACGAAGAATGAGTATTTCAACACCTTCCTCCTCTGCCTCCTTAATTTCAGGAGCAAAGCAAGGCATCTCCTCACGACTACGGCGATAAACAACGGTAACCTTCGATGCTCCAAGGCGCAGTGCTGTTCTCGATGCATCGATAGCAGTATTACCGCCACCAATAATCATTACCTTTTTCCCCGTTAGGTCATCCCTGTCGCCAATATTGGCTTTTTGAAGAAAATCGAGGCACGAAGTAATCCCATTTAGGTTTGAACCTTCGATGCTTAGGCTGAAAGTATTATGAGTTCCAACTGAAATAAATACAGAATCGAAGCCCATACCCTTAAGTTTAGCAAGACTTTCAACTTTGTGATTTACCTCAATTTCAACACCTAATGCTGTTATATTCTGAATATCACGTTCAACAACACTTTTAGGTAAGCGATACTCTGGAAGAGTAAGCATAAGCATACCTCCTGCTTTAGGGGCTGCTTCAAATATTTTTACTGAATGACCTTTTAATGCAAGATGATAAGCCGCTGTCAAACCTGCAGGGCCCGAACCAATAACAGCAATTCGTTTTCCAGTGCTTGGCTTAGTTGTTCTTTCTGGTGCTTGAGGATATTTGTTATAGTAATCCTCGGCAAAAAATCTTTTTATACGACGAATATCAACTGGAGCCTCTAGGCTACCTCTTGTACACTCGCTTTGGCAAGGAGCATAACAAGCACGACCTAAACTTCCGGGGATTGGAATATCCTCTAAATGAAGGTGCATAGCATCCTCATATTGACCATTTCGCACAAGCGATATATAACCATAAGGTTTTACTCCACCGGGGCACTCATTAATACATGGTGCTGATGTATCCTGACGATCGATTGATGCAATTCTTGGATTTGCTAAACTGAAAGGGATGTAAGCCACTTTACGGCCAGCCAAACGAGCATTGTAATCGTCAACACGAACCTCGGGACATGCAAATTCGCACTCCTGACAGCCAGTACAAACCTCAGGTTTTACAAATCTTGCTTTGCGATTTACCTTAATATCAAACGACTTATCGTTTTTATCAATTGACCCTATCTGACTATTAAGCATTAGGGTAATATTTGGATGCCTTGCCGTTTCGGACATCTTGGGGGTAGTGATGCAGGCAGCACAGTCAAGAGTTGGGAAAACCTTACTTAGCTGAATCATCTTCCCGCCAATGGATAGCTCCTTCTCAACGAGAAGAACCTTGTAATCCATATCGGCTAAGCTAAGGGCAGCCTCTTGACCAGCAATCCCACCACCTACTACCAGGGCATCGTATGTTTTTTTGTTTTCTGACATTGGTTAAGATTTAAAATAAATCTTTAATATTTTCTTTGTGAAACTTTGTGTGCACTTTGTGTTCTTTGTGGTTAAATCTTCAACCACGAAGTAGCACGAAGGATTTCACGAAGTACACGAAGGATTTAACTTGGCTTATAATTTTCGTTTTCAGCACTTCCCAATTCCGAGAGAATCTTCGAGAAGTTACCCATGTGGCTTACAAATGGTTCGGCGCAAACAGAGCACAAAGCAGCCATTCTAATCCTTTTTGGGTTGATATTGTTCTCCTTCATCATTTTTTGTGATTCCACAATGATGGTATTTGTATGCTCAGCACATTTTGGGCTATAGGAGCACTCGTGCCCATCGGCAGCAATGAAAACACCATCGAATCCTTGCTTAAAAGCGCGCATAATCCATCGTGGCTTTATTCCCGATGAGCATGGCAAGCTAATGACATATACTGATGGTGAGTAGTGTAGTTTTCGCAACCCAGCCTGATCGATTCCTGGATCAGAAATTTTATCGGTTGAGAAGACTAATATTTTTGGTGAAAAGGTTTCGGTAGACATATCAATTTTTATCTGAGTAAAGAGATGTATCTAGATATTTCAATACTTTAACTAAAAAATATGAGTCATGCCAAAACTGGCAGACTCACATTCTTTTAGTTAAGCCTTTTTAAGGAATAATCTGCTGTAGCTATCCTCCTCAACAATGCCTAAAAACTCATGCTCCATCTTTTGACACCATTTTGGAATATCGTGTTTTGTTCCCTCATCGGATGATAGAATCTCCATAATTTCACCAGATTCGATATCGCCAATCGCTTTTTTTGCAGCTAAAAGTGGACCAGGACAAGCAGTTCCACGAGCATCAACAGTTTGATTTGCCTTTAAATTTCTTAATTCCTCGGTTGTCATATTATTGTTGTTTTAGTATTAGATAAATAGTTGAATTTTACTCTCTTCGGCATCAGATAGGAATGTTCCTACACCGCAAATATTCATTTTAGGATAATCGATTAGCTCCTCCTTTTTGAATCCCATAAGATCCATAGACATCTCGCAAACATTAATCTCAACGCCTAGCTCGCCTGCTATTTGGAATAGTTCAGGAAGCGTTTTAACGCCTTTCTTCTTCATTAAGCCCTCGAGCATTGCTTTACCCATACCGCCCATGTGCATCTTCGAAAGTTTTACCTTTTTAGCACCTCGAGGTAGCATGAATCCAAACATTTTAGACATGAAGTTTTTCCCTTTTACATTCTTTTTTGGGTCTCTTAATGCAGCTGTTGCCCAAAACGTAAAGAATAGTTTTACTTCCATATCCATTGCAGTCGCTCCGGTTGCAATGATCATTGCAGCCATTAGTTTGTCGAGCTCGCCTGAGAAAACTACAAGAGTCATTTTATCTTTACGGCCCTTTTCAAGTTTACCAACTTGTTTCTTTAGCGCCTCTAGTTGTTTTTCAAATTCGATATCCATATGTTTGTTTGATAAGTTTAAAGTTGTTCTGTTAATAAAATAACACTACACAAATGTAGCTGGTTGCATTAAAATATAGGGTGATAACTACGTGATATCCCTTACTCGCGAGTGTGAGATTTATCACATGTAAAAACAATTAGGTATATTTGTCGAGTTAATAGGTTGATAATGGCTAAAGAATGTGGTTTTTGCAATGTTTACGCTGCAGAGTTTCTAACCTCTTTTGAGAAAGATAAACTCGAAAATACTTGTGCTCATATCAAGTTTAAAAAGGGCGAAGTTGTATTTCGAGAAGGAACTCTTGCTACTAATATCGCTTATCTTAAATCTGGGCTAGTTAAATTGCATATGAAAGGCCCATCGAGTGATAAGATTCTTCGATTAATGAAGGCACCTTCATACTTAGGGCTACCAACAACTATTGGTGAGAAGGTAAACCATTACTCGGCAACTGCTCTTACTGATACTCAAATTTGCTTTATCTCCCTCGATATATTTAAAGACTTCATTTTCAAAAATGGAAGCTTCGCTTACGAAATCATTTTAGATCTTTGCAGGCATGAACTTTCCGATTATCAAAGATATACAAACATGTCGCAGAAGCAATTACCCGGTCGGTTAGCCGAAATATTGCTTTGCATGTCGCATGAACTATATAAAACGAATAAGTTTGAACTACCTCTAAATATTAATGAACTATCTGATTTTATAAGCACTTCGAGAGAAAGTGTTAGTCGCATGCTAAGCGAATTCTCAAAAGAAGGGATTATTACAATGAACAAAAAGGAACTAACAATTCTTAAAGAGGATATGTTAGAAAAGATTAGTCTTAAAGGATAAACAGTTAGCTGATTTTTAAACAATCTCCTTATTTTACTACCACACAAAAAAACACCTAAGATAGCCCTTAGGTGTTTTCAGTTTTCAATAATCTAACTATTCAAACTCAAATATCCTATCAACAGTTGGATTATGAAGTGTTGTTAAACTATTATGATGAAACTCATTGGTGTTGCAATGGTAATGGTAATCCTTTGCCCATTCCTTGTGATTTTCGGCAATTTTCTTAATTGCATCAGCAATGAATTCAACCTCTCTATCAGTAGTCGTTGGATGAATGGACCATCGAATCCAACCAGGTTTTCTCGATAGGTCGCCAGTGTTGATTAAACATGTAATCTCATCGGATTGCTCCTTGGTTACATGCAATAAAAAGTGACCATATGTGCCAGCACATACGCAACCCCCACGTACCTGCACGCCAAAGCGATCGCTTAACATTTTGGTTAAAAGGTTGTAGTGCACATTCTCGATATATAGTGAGATTGCGCCAATTCGATTCTTTGCATCTTTTGCTAAAATGTTGACACCGGGAACTCCTTCGAGTTTACTAAATGCAAGTTCAACAAGTTCCTTCTCGCGCTTGTGAATATTATCAACCCCCATCTTCTCCTTTAACTTAATCGATAAAGCTGCACGAATAGTCTCAAGGAAACCTGGTGTACCGCCATCCTCGCGTTGTTCAATATTATCAATATACTTGTACTGTCCCCAAGGGTTTGTCCAATCAACAGTACCCCCACCCGGCTGATCGGGAACTGCATTGTGGTAAAGCGATGAATCAAAAATCATTATACCCGAAGAGCCAGGTCCTCCAAGAAATTTATGAGGTGAAAAGAAGATTGCATCAAGCTTTTCCATAGGATCTTCAGGATGCATATTCATTGCAACATATGGTGCCGATGCGGCAAAATCCACAAAACAAAGACCTTGCTCCTCGTGCATAACCTTTGCAAGCTGATGGTATGGATTGATAATACCTGTAACATTACTGCATGCGCTAAAAGAGCCAATCTTTAAAGGTCTATTTTTATATTTACGAACTACTTCGCGAAGTTTTTCGGGAGAAACGAGCAGATTATCATCGGGATCAATTACAATAACCTCGGCGGTAGTTTCGTACCATGAGGTTTGGTTTGAGTGATGCTCCATGTGAGTTACAAACACAATTGGTCGATCCTCTGGGTTTTTATAAATAGTCTTGTTCTTCAATCCCAAAATTCGTTGAAACTTATTGATAACAGCAGTCATACCAAACCCACACGAAATGATAACATCGTTAGCACCAGCATTTACATGCTTTTTAATGATTTTTTGAGCAAGATGATACGAGTCGGTCATAAATTTACCAGCCTCGCTGCTCTCGGTATGGGTATTAGCAACCATCGGCCCAAACTGATTGAGCATCTTCTCTTCAATTGGACGATACAAACGTCCGCTGGCAATCCAATCAGCATAAATCATCTGCTTTTTGCCATACGGTGAATCGAAGGTAACATCGATACCAACAATATTCTTACGAAATTGATCAAAGTATTTTTCTAGTTCGCTCATACACTGATATTTATTTCAACAAACTGGTCTTAAAAAATCTTGTCCGAAAGTATATAAAAAATTAGATATCCATATATGATAACAATCAGATTTGTTGTTAAACATACATCTTCTTAAGTTCTTCGTAGCTAGGAATTGCAGTAAGTTGCCGAGAAGTTGAGCTTTCAAAATCAATTTGTACGCAAAAATGAAATAAGCCGTTGGTCAAAATTAGAATTGGTGCTTTAAACAGGATGTTATATCTCGATATTTGCTGTAGAACGCTTTGCGTAATCGATATTTCAGGGGATTTGCATTCGACAACTACAAGCGGCTTACCATCCGATTTAAAAACAACAATATCTGCTCGATGGTTTACCCCGTTAATTGTGAGCGGGTGTTCCACGGCAATCAAGTTTTTGGGGTATTTACGATCGTTTAACAAGTAGCCAATAAACTGCTGGCGAACCCACTCCTCGGGGATAAGGGCAACATATTTTTTTCGAACCTCATCGAAAATTTGTTGCTGTCCATCAACAATCCTAGTTTTAGAAGGATAATCGGGAAGATTTAACCTATGCATCGGCAAATATTTTAATACAAAATTGATATATTTTTCGGATATCTATTCTGCTAGCATAGATTTCTAATATCCCTTCAAATAGTTTTTTTTTCTTATATTGATAGCAAAATCAGATGAAATAGTACGAATCATCTAATTGTAACCTTGATGCAGGTCACGAAAAATGCGTACTTTTGCCAAAATTTGAAAGAAACTATGAAAACAAAAGAAGAGATTGTAGCCAACTGGTTGACACGCTACACAGGAGAGACACTCGAAAATTTCGGTTCGCACATTTTATTGACCAACTTCAGGGGTTACCTTGAATACTTTGCACAATATTGTGGTACTGAAATTGTCAACCCAACGGCAAATATGCCTTGCGCAACAGCCAACGGAATCACAATGATTGACTTTGGTATGGGTAGTCCAAACGCAGCAACTATAATGGATTTGCTTAGTGCAGTAAACCCTAAAGCCGTTCTTTTCCTTGGAAAATGTGGTGGGCTTAAAAGAAAAAACGAAGTGGGTGATTTTATCCTACCAATTGCAGCCATAAGGCACGAGGGAACATCTAACGACTATATGCCTCCTGAGGTTCCAGCACTTCCAGCATTTAACCTGCAACGTGTAGTATCATCAACAATACGTAACCGTAATAAAGATTATTGGTCCGGCACAGTATTAACTACAAACCGTAGGGTTTGGGAATACGACGAAGACTTTAAAGAATACCTCAGAAAAACTAGAGCAATGGCCATTGATATGGAAACTGCTACTATCTTTACGGTAGGTTTCTACAACGAAATACCTGCAGGTGCTTTGTTGCTAGTAACCGATCAACCAATGATTTCTGAAGGTGTAAAAACTGTTGAGAGCGATAAAAAGGTTACCAGTTTGTTCGTTGAAGAGCAAATTCAAATCGGAATCCAATCGCTTACCCGACTTATAAATAATAGTGAATCGGTAAAACACCTTCGTTTTTAAAAACGAAAAGGTTAAATGGCTAAGAAGAGGACATCTGTTGAGGCTTACGCCGAAGTTATTAGCGATCTGAAAAAGAAGATATACAAACCCGTATATTTTCTCACTGGCGACGAATCGTACTACATCGATATGATTGCCGATTATATTGCCGAGAATGTTTTGGAAGAATCCGAGAAGGCATTCAACCAATCCATTCTTTTTGGTAAGGATCTCGATGTGCCAGCAATTATTAACGCTGCGCGTAGGTTCCCGATGATGTCTAACTATCAGGTAATCATAGTAAAAGAGGCTCAAAACATTAAGAAGATTGAGGATCTTGAGATTTACCTGAAAGCACCGCTAAAATCAACCATCTTAGTTATCTGCCAGAAACTAAAACAGGGCGACTCGAAAGGTAAATCGGATAAGAGCCGTAAGTTGATGACTCTGGTTGAGAAAATCGGAGTGCTCTTCGAATCGAAAAAACTTTACGATAGCCAAATTCCAGCTTGGATTACTCAATACCTAGCCGAAAAAGGAATATCAATTGCTCCAGTTCCCGCAAACCTGCTCAATGAATTTTTGGGTAACGATTTGAGCAAAATATCAAATGAGCTCGAAAAGCTCATTATCACATTACCTTTAGATAATAAGAAAATTACCGTTGAGCATATTGAGCGGAACATTGGTCTTAGCAAGGATTTCAACCGTTTTGAGTTAACAAAATCGCTTGGCGAACGCGATATCCTAAAAGTAAATCGTATTGCCGATTACTTTGCCAAAAATCCATCGAGCAACCCAATGGTGCTAACGCTTACGGCAATTTATCAATACTATTTAAAGATATTCCGCTACCATTTCCTTAAAGATAAATCGCCAGCAAGTGTTGCCTCTGAACTTGGCGTTAACCCTTACTTTATTGATGAGTATAAAAACGCTGCGCGTATTTACAATCCCCGCAAATGCGTTGAAGTATTCTCGATGCTTCGCGAATACGATATGCGAGCAAAAGGCTTAAACAACGACTCCACCGAAGATGGTGAACTGCTAAGGGAGCTTGTTTTCAAAATAATGCATTAATTCAACTGTTTTGCAGTATAATGTGTAGCCGTGAGGCTGTATACTCTTCATAACCCACTGACTTCTGACTTCTGAAATCTTTTATCTAATTACAACAATCTATATTTATCATTCCACTAATTATTACTTTTGTAAAAGATCAAACACTTTCGACAATGACACTCTTTATAATAGTTGCCACTGTAATAATCTCCATGCTTGCATTCTCAAATCCGCAGGTAATGGATAAACTGCTATTCAGTCCATACAGGACTATTCACAATAAAGAATGGCACAGGATGTTAACCCATGGTTTTGTACATGCAGATTATGTTCATCTATTCATCAATATGTATGTGCTTTACTCCTTTGGAACTGCTGATGAGTACATATTTAAAGGGCTACAAGAGGCTGGTTACATTCCAAGTTGGATACTTCATTATTGTGTTCTCTATTTTGGAGGAATAGTAATAGCATCGCTTACAACTCTTAAAAAGCATAAGGATAATTACTACTACCAAAGCGTTGGAGCATCGGGAGCAGTATCGGCTGTGGTGTTTACATTTATCTTTTTCGACCCAATGCAAAAGTTGCTCTTTATGTTTATCATTCCAATACCGGCATTTGTTTTTGGTATCCTCTACCTAGCATACTCGCATTATATGAGCAAAAAGGGGAACGATTTCATTAATCACGATGCGCACTTTGTAGGTTCGGTATTTGGACTAATTTACCCTTTGCTTATCAACCCAAAATTAATCTCAGTATTTTTGGGACGATTAGGGATTATCTAATGTAAAATGACAGAAGTAAAAATTCTTCCATTAGTCTTAGATACTAAGCAGTTTAAATTTGTTGTGATAGTCACCAAATATCAAGGTAAATGGGTATTTGTTAAGCATCGCAAAAGGGATACATGGGAAATTCCCGGTGGTCATATCGATGAGGGTGAAACACCCGACGAAGCAGCAAGCCGAGAATTGATGGAGGAAACAGGTGCAGTTAAATTCCAAATTAAGCCGTTTTGCGATTACTCTGTATCAATGGGCGATAAGTTTGGAGTTAGCCGGTTATATTTTGCAACAATCGATGAGATAGGCCCTCTTCCCGAAAGCGAAATTGGCGAAGTTGCTTTTTTTGATGCAATCCCAGATAAACTTACACACGCTGAGATACAACCCATTTTATTTAAGGCGGTATTAGATTCGATATAATAGATGCAGCCCAAAAGGTACATATGGTTTAATGGCGATATGCCAAGTATCGATACTCCAATACTTGGTGTTACCAACCGCTCTTTCGCCTATGGCGATGGGCTTTTCGAAACCATTCATGCCTTTGGCACGCAAGGTCGCCATCTTAACCTTCACCTTGCAAGGTTAAAACGAGGAATGGAAATTCTGAATTTGGATATTCCCCCATTCCTTGATGAACAGATGCTTTCGAAGGAGATTACGCGTTTACTCAACAAGAATAGGATTTTCGAAAGCGCACGAGTTAGGTTGACCGTTTACCGAAATCATGGAGGGAAATATATCCCTCAGAATAACAGCACAGGAATAATAATGGAAGTTGAACCCTTGGATTTAAGTATGTATCAGCTAAATAGCAAGGGGTATATTATTGAGCTATACGATGAGATTAAGAAACCTGTAAATCCATTATCATCAATCAAAAGTTGCAACTCGCTACACTATGTGCTTGCCGGTATCTTCATGAAAAACAATAATGTGAATGATTGCCTACTGGTTAACGAGCACAATAGAATAGCCGAGGCAATATCATCGAATGTGTTTATTGTTAAAGGCGATAATATTTACACACCATCCATTACCGAAGGATGCATACCTGGCATTATGCGCGAGGTGATTATAAAAGTGGCACCGCAATTGGGATTGAAAGTAAATAATCAGGTAGCAATTCCAATTCAAGCCCTAAACGACTGTGATGAGATTTTTCTTACAAATGCGATAAGTGGGATTAAATGGGTTGCCGCTTTTCGCCAACAGCGATACTTTAATAAGATTAGTAAATTGCTGAATGATGCAATAAATCGATATACTTTTCCCGATCAGTTAAAGGATGGATCCTCGGGGTAAAGCGTCCAAGGTTTAAAGTTTGAGCCCATTTCACGAACAGTATCAATCCACAAATCTTCGGAGGCCGTAAAAATCTTAGTAGGATGTAACTTTGCTACAACCCACGAACCCTCAGTTATCTCCCTATCTAGCTGCTCAACCGACCATCCTGAATAGCCTACAAAGAAAAGGATTTGCTTAGGAGTAATCTTTTTTGCTTCGATTAGCGATTTAATAAACTCGAAATCGCCTCCCCAGGAAATATTATCTGATATTGGGCTGGTTTTTGGAACAATATCGCCAAGGGTATGGATAAAGTGAATACTTTTAGGATTTACAGGTCCACCCAAAGATATTTTAGCGTCAAAATCAGGGAAATCGGGTAAAAGATCTGATAGTTTGTAATTTAGAATTCGGTTAAGTACAAATCCAACCGTTCCATTCTCATTATGCTCAACGATTAAAATAACTGAGCGTTTAAAGTTTAGGTCAATAAGGCCAGGTTCTGCAATAAGAACTTTTCCTTGTTCTGGAGATATCTTATCGTAGTTAACTTTGAAAAAATCAAAATTCAGTTCTGCTGACATATTGACTTGATTTTACCAAAAACAAAATAACAAAAAATAAGCCAAACCGTTGACTTATTTTTTGTTAAATGAAAATTATGACTAATAAAGTTTTGGGTATCGCTTTGGATTTGCCTCGTTCATCATAGCATAAACAGCATCAAAAACATCTTCAGCATTTGGGTTCGAGAAGTAGTCGCCATCAGTTGCAAATGCTGGCCGATGCTCTTTTGCAGTAATTGTCTTTGGCGCAGAATCGAGATGGAAGAACCCTCCCCTCTCCTCTAAAACCTTTTGCATCATAAATGATGTAGCTCCTCCGGGAACATCCTCATCAAAGAATACAACTCGGTTTGTTTTCTTAATCGATTCCAATACCACATTTGGTAAGTCGAATGGCAATAGTGTCTGAACATCAATCAGTTCTACTGATATTCCAAAATCTGTTAGCTGCTGAACCGCATCCTGTGCTATACGCACACAACTTCCGTAGGTAACCAAGGTAACATCTTTTCCCTCATTTAATATCTCGGGAACCCCAAGCGGAACTCTAAATTCACCAAGATTTTCGGGTCGTCGCTCTTTTAATCTATAACCATTCAATGGTTCAATAACTAAAGCAGGATCATCTCCTTCGAGAAGAGTATTGTAGAAGCCTGCGGCTTGAGTCATATTGCGGGGAACGCAAACATAAACGCCTCTGATTGAGTTGATAACCATGCTTAACGGTGAGCCAGAGTGCCACACACCCTCAAGTCGGTGGCCGCGAGTACTAACAATTAGCGGAGCCATTTGCCCACCTTTAGTACGCCAGCGAGTTGTAGCAAGGTCATCGCTCATAGTTTGGAGCGCATAAAGCAAATAGTCAAAGTATTGAATTTCGGCAACAGGCCTAAAACCTCTTAGGGCCAGCCCTAATCCTTGACCCATAATAGTTGTTTCGCGAATTCCTGTGTCTGTAATCCTTATCTCGCCATATTTTGCTTGTAGTCCTTCATATGATTGATTTACTCCTCCAATTTTGCCCAAATCCTCACCAAATGCTACTAGTAGAGGATTCTTCTTAAATAGCATATCCCAGTTGTCGCGTAATACTTCACGGCCATTGACCATCTGAGAATTTTCGCTAAAAACAGCCTTAACCTCTTTAACATTGATTGCAGCACGCTCTGTTTCGCAGAAAAGATGAGAGCTGTATCTATCGTTGCCATCATCATTATTTCGTTTTAGCCAAATTGAAAGATCATTTTGAAGTTTACTCCGCATAGAACAATCGGTACAAACATGTCGCAAAATTTTTTTTGCAGCGCTCATGTTATCCTTACGGATTGGGTTTGCAATCTTTTTAAGATCCTCGGTTATGATACCTACTTTATCGATATGCTCGCGTTTGCAATAGCATGAGCGGTTATCTATAATCTTAATCAGCTCATCCCGCTCCTTTTTAATCGGATTTGTAAAATCAAGCCAAGCTTTATTTCTAGCCTCTTTAGCTTTATTAGCTGATTCTTGCTCAATGGCAACGAGTTCCTCTTCCTTAGCAATTCTTTCTTTAATAATCCACTCCTTAAAGCGACGGTTACAATCGAACTCAACCTCCCATTTTAAACGCTCTTCGGACTTGTAACGCTCGTGCGATCCAGATGTAGAATGGCCTTGAGGCTGTGTTACCTCTGTAATATGGAATAGAACAGGGACCTGATCCTTTCTGCATCGCTCAACCCCTTCTTGAAATACCTTTACCATTCCTGGGTAATCCCAACCTTTTGCTCTAAAGATAAGTAATCCTGTTTTATCACCTTCCTTTTTCTCAAATCCGCTTATAAGTTCAGAAATATTTCCCTTTGTAGTTTGATACTCACGAGGAACCGAAATTCCATACCCATCGTCCCAAACGGCAAGAGCCATGGGAACCTGCAAAACGCCTGCGGCGTTGAGCGTTTCGAAGAAATGCCCCTCCGATGTGCTTGCATCGCCGATAGTTCCAAAAGCAACCTCGTTGCCGCCTTTAGTAAATTTTTTGTATGAGGATAACTCTTTATTTAACCTGAACAGTTTAGATGCATAAGCCAAGCCCAGTAAACGGGGCATTTGACCAGCAGTTGGCGACATATCGGGAGAACTATTCTTCATGGAGGTTAAATCCTTCCAAGTTCCATCATCGTTTAAACTACGAGTCGAGAAGTGATTATTAAAAACTCTACCAGCATTTCCAGGATTTAACTTGATATCGGTTTGACCGTAAAGCTGAGCAAAAAACTCTTCGGCCGAGAATAAACCTGCAGCCATCATAAACGTTTGGTCGCGGTAGTAGCCTGAACGCCAATCGCCATTCTGAAAAGTTTTTGCAAATGCTATTTGAGCGAGTTCTTTGCCGTCGCCAAAAATGCCAAACTTTGCTTTACCTGTTAGTACTTCTTTACGTCCTAAAAGGCTTATTTCGCGGCTTAAAACTGCCAATCGATAATCGTTAAGGATTTCTTCTTTAGAATAATTATTGCTATTTGCACCCATTTTAATACTATTTTACAAACTATGTTTTTTTGATTTTCTATGAGGTAAACAACAAATTGAATCAAAAGTTTATTCAATACAAAAAGAGATTTTAATAAGTGGTCTATTTCCCATAACAAACCCTGTAAGTATTTAAAAATCTTACAGATTTACATTTCATATTGTATAGTTTATCCTTAAATTTTAGATAAAACCAAAGAATTGATTTTAGAAGGTAGGGCAAGGAATTGCCTTATAGCGTTTTTTTGTTCTGACTTTAAATTCGTAGATAATTGATATTTCATGCGAACCGCCAGAATTAAATCCTAATCTTGAGATAGTAAAATCGTAACTATATGCAAAACTAATTTGTTGGAGCTTATAACCTACCATAAATGCTATGGCATCGTACCTTTTAACCTCTTTGGAAATAGGCAAACCTCTGTACCAAATACCAAAGTTAATTGGGTCTTTAAAAACATAGACACCCAAATCGAGCTGCTTGTAATCGCCTTGCTGTTTATAGTAAAATGCTCCGGTTATGCTCTCCTCAATCTTGCTAAGCAAAAAACCACGAATAACCCTTCTTATACCTCCATAAACAGAAAATTTAAACGGTAGACGAGATTGATCGTTGTAAAAAGATGTGGTTGGACGTAACATATGGTCCCACGAAAAGCCAACCCATATATTATCGGAGTATGCCAATAATGAAGAGGCAACATCTATATCATTGGTAGTAGTATTTCCAGGGGGAACAATTGAGGTGTTATTCCCATTAAGTTCATCGCCAAATACAAGTTTAGAAAAATCGATGGATGTTTGAAGCACGTAAAATCCAAGCCCAGGACGAAGGTGCCATTCTGGGAAAGGTGTAAAATCGTAGGAATAAAGCAGTCCGCCTCGGGTATTGCCTAAGTTTCCTGATCCTGCCACATCTCGAATAATGCTAACACCTAATCCGCTATGAAAATTGATAAAATTATGATCCCACGAAAGGCTAAAGGTTTGGTAAGCATCCTTTACTGCTGCCCATTGGTTACGATAGTTAACAACTGAGCGATGCCCAGCTATACCACCAGCAAATGATGGACCAAGGAAAAGCGGACTTGAATAGAATTGTGTGAAACTAGGATCCTGAGCTCTCGCAGAAAGGCCAAGAATAAAAAATACGAATAAAATCAAGATTCTTTTCACTACAACAGCAATATTTAAAATCAAAACAAAAATATCAAATTAATAATAATATTTAAATTACCTCAACAGTGTTACATTGCCCTTTTTATCGAAGGATTTTCCATTAGTAAACTTACCAATTGCTCTCCAAATGTATACTCCTTGATCGCACAGTTTCCCATTATAATATCCATCCCAACCAACCTTTGTATTGGTTGACTCAAACAATTGCTCACCCCAACGATTGAAAATCATCAGTTTGTATTCTGTAACTCCATCGTGAACTGGGTGGAAAACTTCGTTCTTGTAATCAACATCATCATATACACCTCCATTTGAGCCGTTTTTATTAGGTACAAATGCATTAGGGAAATCTACTTTGCCAACACCTTCAACCCAAACTGCAGGGTAAATAGATATTAAATCCTTACATAGTCCTAAGGTATCATGCGACCAGGCAGTTAAAGTAACTCTGAACTCACCAAGTTCTTTGTATAAATGAACAGGATCTTTTTCTGTTGACTCAGTTCCATCACCAAATTGCCATAAGTAGCTATGACCAAATTGAGTTGTGTTATAAAGGTGAACTTCAGCATCAGGAAGCATAACCCTATTGGGGAACGCCTTAAATCCAGCAATTGGATTTTGAAATACCCTATACGTTTTATAATAGAACGATGTACCCCCATCACCATCAACTTTTAGTTTTACGACATAGTATCCTGGATCATTAAATACCTTAATTGGTTCTGCATCGGATGAAAAAGTTCCATCAGCAAAATCCCAATAATAATTCTTTCCATATTGTGATGCATTAACAAAATGCACTTCTAATGGCGAACATGATTCAGTAATATCTGAATCGAAGAATGGAATTGGAACTGCAGGTAATAGCCTTAAAACGTTTTTAGTTGTATCTGCACAATGCGGAGCAGCAACTATTAGTTCTACCTCATAAATATTATCATTACTATTTGGGCCCCATTTCAGATAGGTGTGATCACCAGGTGCCTTTAGATTAGATGTAAAACCATCGCCAAAGTCCCAAGTATAAGTCCAAGCATTAGCTGCCGGAGCAGATTGGTTGCTGAAATTAAATGTAGCATCAGGGAAAATCTTTAATGGTGGGTTAATCCCAAAGTTTGCAACTGGAGTGGCATATACTGTTACCGGTACAATGGTATCATCCTCACAGTTATATGCTGAAATTGATTTGAGTAAAACATTATAAGTGGTATCTTTTTCTAATATATTAACAAACCTATGGCTAGGTGATCTTAAGTTAGAGTTTGTACCATCTCTGAATAACCACTGATAAAAATAACCGTTATCACTATTCCCCGTAAAGGAAACTGTTAAAGGACTACAGCCAGCCGATTCACTTAAACTAAAAATTGATTTAAGTAAAACATTATAAGTGGTATCTTTTTCTAATATATTAACAAACCTATGGCTAGGTGATCTTAAGTTAGAGTTTGTACCATCTCTGAATAACCACTGATAAAAATAACCGTTATCACTATTCCCCGTAAAGGAAA
>JBPXJX010000811.1:0-8212 GCA_051715525.1 Bacteroidales bacterium | reverse complement strand
AGGGAGTATACTCTCAGCAAGCATTATCCCTTCGTTGTAAACTATTTCAGTTTTCTGCGGGTTATTTTCAAGCCTACCAACAGATATTTCCCTTTTGGGACGGATTACAAACACTTTACCTTCATGTTCTAATGCCTCAAGTCGTTGAATAGATTCGTTGTAATTTTCGGGTCGCGATAGGATAACATCAACCAATTTAGGATATTTCCTGTAGAACCATTTGAACAACCATTTATTGCTAAGCGGACTTTTTACATAGCCCTTTGGGCGGGTAAGCACAACAATTGCCCTTTCGTTCCCTGAGTTGAGCGCATGCTCAAAGGGAATAGAATCGGCTAAGCCGCCATCCATGTAAAATTGATTGTTGTGTTTTATTTTGTAGGCAATCAGTGGCAACGAGCAGCTTGCGGCAAGGATATTTACAAAATCTTGACCTTTGGCATTATTGAGTAGGAAAAACTCGCTTTGCCCCGTTTGACAATTGGTAGTGCCAATCCAGAATCGGGTTGGGGAATTCTTTAATGCCTCATAATCTAGGCTGACAATTGTGTTTGGGATAACGTCGAAAATAAAATCCCACGAAAAATATGAACCTCTTCGCAGTAAATTGTTAAAGCCAGCATAGCGTTTGTCGGAAATAAACTTATTTACAGTAAGGTTTCGATTTGGTTGTTTCGATACGTAAGATACTCCATACGAAGCACCAGCCGATACTCCAACAGCATAATCGAAATAAAGCTTGTTTTTCAGGAAAACCTCAAGTACTCCAGCAGTAAATATCCCTCTAAACCCTCCACCCTCGAGCACTAGGGCTGTTTTTTCGATGACCTTATCTTGCATTATTTTATTCTTTTTTTGGCATGTGTCATGAGAGGTGCAGGAACAAGATGGATTATTATCTTGTTAGCTTAATATATACTAGTCTACTCAATTAACTCTTTAATTGGCGTTCCAGTTCCACCGTTTGGCCAAGTTATGCCAAGCATGGTCGATAGGGTAGGAGATACATCGGTCATGTCGATTGGCGAAAGAATTGATCGACGTTTTATCTTCCACCCATACCAAATTAGCGGCACATGCACATCGTAGCTGTAAGCCGAGTTACCCGAGGTAACTGTTCCATTACTTTCGACCCAACCGGGTTCAAGGTTTATGATAATATCACCTGAACGTCGAGGGTTATAGCTATTCTGAAATTTTTCGAATACGCCCGAGGTAAAGTTCGAACTTTGTAGTGTGCTGCTAGTAATGGCGTTGGCAACGCCAGAAAATTCGAGCATAAAGTCAGCAATCTTCTGCTGCACATCGGCCAGCTTAAGGTTAGAGTCCTCAATGATTCTTCGATTTAAGTAAATTTGCTTTTCGTTATAACCAACAACCCAATTCCCCTGTCCATATATCGCTTTTAGGTAACTGCCAAGTAGTGCCATAGCTTTATTGGGATCGAAATATCCGCCAGGGATTTTGGATTTTTCGAGATATGCGGGGGTCGAAGCAATCCCTTGGTCGGATGTTAGCACAACGAGTACATTCTCTCGTCCAATAGTGGTGTTTATAAACTTTAGAAAATGGGCTAGTTCTTTATCAAGTTTGATATACGTATCCTCAACCTCGATAGATTGGGGTCCATATTTCAACCCAATATTTCGATTTACTGAGAAGGTTAGTGTTAGTAAATCAGGGTGATCGTCAGTGCCTAGATTTTCGCCAACGATAGATGCAATAGCAAAGTCTTTGGTTAAAAGGTTACCGTATGGTGATTCGAGCATTGGTGTATAGCTCAAGGTTGGGCTTTTCTTTTGAATAACACCATCCAGCATTGATTTAAGTTTATCCTTCAGTTTTTTCTTTACCTCAGGAGTTTTAACCTTATTGGTGTCGGCCTCATCGTATGAATTTATTGGTTTCGATGCGCTCCACTCGCGCTCTGCATAAATTTTTGCAAACTTTTTAGTGTTAAATGTATCGGCCCAAGCGGGTAGCTGCGGTATGAAGAATGAGCTTGATACAAAATTCCCTTTTTCGGCATCGAACCAATAAGCACCCGTTGGGTTATGGCCAGTAGAAAGAATTGCTGAACCAGCATCGAGCGAGACGCCAATCACTTTAGAGAGAGGATCGTAGAGACCCAGTTCATCGCCAAAGGTACTGGTTGTAATCTGCTTAGGTGAAAATTTTCCGCTAAAGAAGCTTCCGCCAATGGTGTTCATCTTTTCATCGGCAACCGCATCTATCTCTGAATTGTTCGACTTGTTATACCACTTATTTGCAATGATGCCATGTACCATTGGGTTTGCACCTGTAGCAATAGTAGCAATTCCTGGATATGATTGTGTAAGCAGGTAGTTATATTTAGCATTTTTGCAAAATGCTCCCTCGTTTACTAGCATCTTAAAGCCATCCTCTCCAAACTTATCCCAATACCTATGAACGTAATCATAGCGCATCTGACTTACTATTATTTCTACGATAAGTTTTGGCTTCTCTGATGGAATTGCCATTCTTTGCTGAGAAAGTAAAGTGTTTGAAAGAGATGAAATGAGTATAAACGAGAGGATTATATTCTTCATGATTGTAAAAAAATTTAAGGGTGCTAATTTGCTAGCACCCTCACAAAAATATCAAAAAAATAATTGATTATCGGATATGCTGAATAATCTGTGAGTAGGATTTGTTGTCAACCCTTAGCACAACGATATATGAACCGCTATTCATATTTGATAAGTCAGAAATTAAAATGGAGTTAACACCTTTTATTCCTAACCTATCGGTAGGCTTTTTTATTAATCGGCCATCGAGCGAATAAATTGCAAAGCTCAAATATGCAGGTTTTTCGAGTTCAATGCCTATCGTAAGGCTGTTTCCGAAAGGATTTGGCCAAATGTTAAGTATATTATGTTCTGCAACCAAAGATCCAGCTCCAACACTAGTTAATTCAATATTGATGTTTTTATTATCAACTGCATCTACCAAACCATAAACATTGTGATAATTAGTTAAACTAATGGTGTAGGCATAGTTTAGACCATAAGGAACATTGCTAAAGGTTGCAATCCCACTCGAATTTGTGAATGATATCAGGCTGTTGAATAAGATTTTTGCATTTGTTAGCGGAACACCTTTATCTGTCAAATTAAAAATAATGTTATAGATGGGAATGAGTTCAATATTAAGTGTTTTGTTATTGGTTATGTCTATTTGGCCATTTACCGTTTTATAACCTGTTTTACTAATAGAGTAGTTGTATTTTTTACCGTACAAGATGTTGTTAAAAAATGTTGTTCCGTTGGAAATGGTTTGATTCTCTATTCCATTGAATGAAACATTTACATAAGATATACCTGCCCCAAGGTGTTTTACATTAACGTCTAATGTATATAAAAATGGGACTAGTTCAATATTCAATGTTTTATCTCCAATAACATCTGTTTGGCTTGATATTGTTTGATAACCAGGCTTACTAACAGAATAGTTGTAATTTGCGTTTTGAATAGTGTTAGTAAATGGAACTAAACCTGAAGTTGATGTTTCCTGTTCTATACCATTAAAAAGGATTGTAGCATCCTCAACTGGGTTGGATTGATTTGCAACATTAAACGAAACCGTATAAACAGTAGTCGTTTCGGGAATT
The DNA here is from genome assembly GCA_051715525.1 of Bacteroidales bacterium. Lineage (GTDB taxonomy): Bacteria > Bacteroidota > Bacteroidia > Bacteroidales > Tenuifilaceae > UBA8529. The sequence continues at coordinate 4,581 of JBPXJX010000811.1, read as the reverse complement.
AGGCTAATAGTTATTGTTTTATCGCTATTTATATTAACCTGACCAGATGCTGAATGATATCCGTTTAAGCTAATGGTGTAGTCATAGGCATCGCCTTGTGGGATGCCTAGATATATTGCTTCTCCGTTGGATAAAGTTTGCTTAATTATGCTATTAAAGCTGATGCTTGCATTTTCTAATGGATTCCCCGATTCTTTAACATCAAAATTCACATTGTAAACAGGTTTGAGTTCGATGTTTTTTTTAATAACAGATTTCCAATTTGCAATAGTTATGGTATGGGTTTGGGGCTGATAGCCATTTGCCGAATATGTTACATCCCATGTTCCCGGTTCAATGGGTCGTGCGTAAAATCCTGTTGAAGAGTTTGAGTATACAAATGAGCTATCGGCATCATGCCCAGCAATAAACACTTTTGCTTTAATTGGCTCCCCTTCGCTGTTTGTAATTACACCGTTAAAACCTTGTAGGCCAGCTTCAAGGTATCCCAAAAATGATTCCTTATTGTAGTCCCAAAGGTTGTTTAGCTTTTCAACATCAATAAGCATATCGCGGTAAAGCTCAATGGTCACCTCGCGACAGTGATGCCACCAGTTCATATAATCTTGTCTGCCTCCTGCAACCACATACCAATCGCCTCCATTAGTGATTCCGTTACTTTCATAAGTAAAATAGTCTGCAAAACCATATTTTTGCGCTGAATCGGCATACTGCCTAGAGAAGTGGATATACCAGTTATTATCGGGATGAAGCCTTTGGCTACTTGTCCACGAGTCCCAAGGGTAGTTAACCAGTTCTACGCCATCGTGAAAATTAGCCGAAATATTAAAATGCCTCGTTGAGGCAAAGTCCATCATTATTTGGGTTTCAGGTTGAATTGTTGTGAAGAATCCAAGTTTTGGATCAGGAAAATTTCTGTTTAAATCAAATCCATCATTGTTTGTCCTTCGGGCATTATATACGTTGTTATTGTCAGGGCGATATGTTCCGTCAGGATTTGCACTCGGGTTTATAAAAATAGCCATATTGTCGAGCATATTTGCTATTCTTGTGCTTGATGAGTAGCCTGTTAGTAGCGAATCTATTAGCCTGAGCATCGAAATAAAGCCAGTTGTTTCATCGCCATGCATTGAACTTGTATAAAATGCTTCAACTTCGGGCTCATTGATGGTTACGTTTTTTGAGAGTTTTACAACATAGATTTTATGCCCGCCAGGCGTTGTGCCAATGGAATCGAGCCTGCAAAGCGCAGGAAAATCCTGCTCAAATTTTTTCATCAATCCACGGTAAACGGAATATGTTGGGTATTTATCCCAGTTAGCCATTTGAGCAATTGTTGTTGCCATGGTAGTTGACTTCGAACTAAAAGTTTTTTCTGTTATAATGGCGTATTTGTAACCTAACTTCCTAAAAGCAATCATCTGTTCAGCGTTGGCGTATGCAAAAACACTATCGTTACTGACGTTATCGATAGAGATAGCTCTTGTTAAAGTTGTGTTGATAATCGATTTATTGGGCTCAATAAACCAAAAATGGTACAATTCATTCTGCTGCCCATAAATGTTGATGCAGAATGATATAATTGCTAATAGGCTAAAGGCTTTTTTCATCGATTATTCTATAGAGTTGTCAAAATTACTAATATTTAACGAAGTTTTAAGCTAAATGTTCATGAGCCTAAGCTTTGCGCCATAGGCGACTTAGCAGTTAGAGATACTACTTTTTTATTAACTCTTGATATTCATCCAACCCGCGAATTGGCATTAATAGAGGATCGTTTTGAATTTTAGAGTAGTTTGAGAAACCAAAACGAATTGCACTCTTTAAAGATTCAACCGCTTCATTAGGTTTGCCTGTATTTGCCTTCAAACAAGCAAGAGCGTAGAATGCATCAGGATTTTCGGGATCAACTTGTGTGTAAATCGATACAAAGAAATGCGCAGATTTCCAATCCTTATAATAGAGCGCTCTGTTCACATTTCCATAGCACCTTAGGCTGATGAAACCTAAAAGTCGCTGGCGCAAATCACCTCTGAGCCCAGTACTGATTACGTTCAATTTTTTGATTTCGCCATTCCACCATCCTTCAGCTTTAGCACTAAAAGACGCTGAGAACTCTTTTTGCTTTTCGAATTCGTATCGCTCAGATGATTTTTCTTCTTTAAGATATTCCAGCACTGATTGGTTTTTTGAAAGCTGTTCGATAGTCGATTTTAGCTCGTCGGTTGTAATTAACCCATTAACCGTTTTAAGGGTTCGTTTTGCGATGTCAAGTGCCAAAGCCAAACTATCTGTGGTTTTGCTTTCAATCAGTAGTTTAATTCGACTTAGGTTCTTGTTTACAAATTCCAAAGCTAGTTTTCTATCATTAGAATTTCTTGTAGCATCGATGCTTAACATTTCAAAGGCTTCGGTTAATGCTGATTCTTTAGGCCAGCTGTGCTTGCCTTTGAAAACAATAAGTTGATTTTCGATTCCAACGGAATCCATTAATTGGTTGAGTTGCCTCATCTCAAGATAGTTCATATCCTGTGTGCCAGCAATTCCGATATATTGAAATCCTAAGGGATTTTTTGTTGGTTGAAACCCAGCCGAACAGGAAATTACACCCTTAATCCCCGGTTTCGATTGTGCAATCATACATGCAACCCTAGCACCACCCGAAAAACCTGTTAAATAAATCCGCGAAGGGTCAATTGCTAATTTCATTTGGCTATCATCAAAAAGAGTGTTAACGGTTCTGTTAATTTCTTCGACGCTAACGCCATTTTTAGAGTTGTTCGAGCCAATAACAATGTAGTCAAGGCTATCGGCAATATTCTTCATTAAATTAACCGGAATTCGGCCACTACCATGTGGGTCGAACGCATAAATGGTTGGGTAAACCTTGCTTACATCATAGCTCGTAGGGATGTAAACGCAATATGTTATGCTGGCATCGGCTTTACACTGAATGTTATCGGTAACTTTCCCTTTTTGAGCCCATTTCAAGAATTGCTCTTTGGGGCTTTCTTCTCTGGTGCACGAAATCAGCGAAATGAAAAGTAATGAGTAAAAAATTTGATGGCTGTTCATATGCATTAAGTTTACGCAAAGATATGATTAAAAAAAAAGACCCGATGAATTCGGGTCTTTGAAGTGTGAATATTGTATTTTAAGTGCAAATTGCTTTTCCTTATTTGCCCCTTACCTAAAGGGTGTAAGGAAAATCAATTTGCTCCCTTTAGGGATTGGGGTAAACAAATTGTTTTTTTTGTTTTTGAGTATTTAGGATGACTATACGTTAAACCTGATATGTAGGATATCGCCATCTTCTACGATATAAGTTTTACCCTCAACGTGAAGTTTGCCTTTCTCCTTGCAAGCGTGCTCCGAACCTAGGGTGATAAAATCGTTATATTTGATTACCTCTGCACGAATGAAACCACGCTCCAAATCGCTATGGATAACACCTGCTGCTTGTGGTGCAGTCATTCCTTTTTTGATTGTCCAGGCGCGATTCTCTTTTTGCCCAATTGTGAAAAATGTTTCAAGGTCAAGCAGTGTATAGGCAGCACGGATAAGCTTGTTAACGCCAGGTTCTGTTAGCCCAACATCTTTTAGGAATGCAGTTCTATCCTCTTCGCTATCCAATTCTGCGATATCAGCCTCTACTTTACCCGCAATGATTAGTATCTCGGTATCCTCGTTTTTAAAGAACTCTTTTACTTTTTCAACATACTTGTTGCCCTTTACAGCCGATGATTCATCAACATTACAAACGTAAATAACAGGTTTTGTCGATAGTAGGAAAAGGTCGGCAATAAAGCGCTTATCGCTCTCTTCAACGGGCGCAGTTCTTGCGCTTTGGAACGATTCCAAATGATCTTTATAGATCTTAAGGACTTCAGTGCCATGCTTCGCATCTTTGTCGCCAGTTTTAATGAGCTTTTCAAGGCGTTGAATCTTTTTTTCTATCGATTCAAGATCCTTTACCTGAAGTTCGAAGTTCACGGTTTCAATATCGCGAACTGGGTCAACCGAACCGTCTACGTGAGGTAGGTTTTCGTCGTCGAAGCAGCGTAGCACGTGGATTAGGGCATCGCAATTGCGGATATCACCCAAAAAGCTATTGCCCATCCCTTCTCCCTTGTTGGCACCCTTAGCTAAACCGGGAATATCAACAATTTCAACTGTTGTATGAACCGTTCTGTCGGTAGGCTGAAACTTTTCCAAAACGTAAAGCCTATTGTCAGGAACGTTAATTATGCTGATATTCGATTTGTTTGAGCTGAAAGCAAAGTTACTTGCCTGTGCCTTGGTGCTCGACATGCAGTTGAAAATGGTTGTCTTTCCAACGTTAGTTATTCCTATGATACCACACTGTAACCCCATTGTTGTATTTGTTAATTTGGACTGAAAATTTAGACCTTTTTTCCATTAATTTTTTCTGTTTTTTTCTTTTTGCTGTTGAAAAATGCCTTAAAATCATTGCATTTTTATTCTCAGCTCACGTCACGCGTGTGGATTTTACAATTACATTTGCAAATTGGGTTTTTGTTGATTTTTTTAATCTATAAATAGATATAAATGGTTGATAAA